>JAUUDE010000031.1 GCA_030826915.1 Thiomicrospira sp. | reverse complement strand
ATCAACCAGGCCTGCCAATATATAAATATCAAAACCAAATCAACCAGGCCTGCCAATATATAAATATCAAAACCAAATCAACCAGGCCTGCCAATATATAAATATCAAAACCAAATCAACCAGGCCTGCCAATATAGTTTTTAGAGTAGATTTTCTGGTGATTGGGTATTGAAAATTCACTAGATTCTTAGCTTTGAGTAAAGTGTTATAAGGGGTTGTTTTTATTTTATTTAATTGCTATAATCCGCTCCCTTAGTTTGTACGCCACTTATTTGGCGTGCTTTTCTATATTTTAAATAAATGAGATGAAATTATGGCAACTCAGAATATTCGTATTCGCTTGAAAGCATTTGATCACCGTTTAATTGATCAATCTGCTCGTGAAATTACGGAAACAGCTAAGAGAACTGGCGCACAAGTTCGTGGACCAATTCCTATGCCGACTCGTAAAGAGCGTTTCACAATTTTGATCTCACCACACGTGAATAAAGATGCTCGTGATCAGTACGAAATCCGTACTCACAAGCGTCTGTTAGACATTGTTGATCCAACAGAAAAAACTGTTGATGCATTAATGAAGTTAGACTTAGCTGCTGGTGTAGACGTTCAATTGGAACTACGTTAATTCGTAGAAAGCTTGTTATCAATCGTAATAACGAGCAAATATATAATAATGAGGTAATGATATGAGTATTGGTATCATTGGTAAAAAAATCGGAATGACTCGTGTTTTTAACGATGCAGGTGTTTCTACTCCAGTTACTGTAGTAGAAGTTGAGCCTAATCGTATTACACAGATTAAGACGTTAGAGACTGACGGTTATTCTGCGATTCAGGTTACTACTGGATCAGTGCATGCAGGTCGCGTAAGCAAACCTGCTGCTGGACACTTTGCTAAAGCAGGTGTTGACGCTGGTAAAGGGCTTTGGGAGTTCCGTGCAGATTCTGCAGATATGGAAGGTCTTGAAGTTGGCTCTGAGTTAACTGTAGAGCGTTTTGCTGAAATTGAAGTTGTAGATGTAACTGGAACTACCAAAGGTAAAGGTTTCCAGGGTGGTATTAAGCGTCACAACTTCAGCATGCAAGATGCTACACACGGTAACTCAATCTCTCACCGTTCTAACGGTTCTATCGGTCAGAACCAAACCCCGGGTCGCGTTTTCAAAGGTAAGAAAATGTCAGGTCACATGGGTGATGTTAGACAAACAACACAGAACTTGGATTTAGTTAAGGTTGATGCAGAAAATGGTCTGTTATTAATCAAGGGTGCAGTCCCTGGTGCTAAAAACAGTACTGTCATTGTTCGTAAAGCTGTTAAGTAAGGTGGGCATGATGGATTTAAAACTAATCGAATTAGCGACTGGTAAAGAAAATGGTTCTGTAGCTGTTTCTGAAGCCTTATTTGGTACTGACTTCAATGAAGCTCTAGTTCACCAAGTAGTTACAGCATATATGAATGCTGGTCGTCAAGGAACTAAGGGTCAAAAGAACCGTGCCGCAGTACGTGGTGGTGGTGCTAAGCCTTGGAACCAAAAAGGAACTGGTCGTGCGCGTGCTGGTACTATCCGTAGCCCTATCTGGGTTGGTGGCGGACGTGCGTTCCCTGGTCACAACCGTGATTTCTCACAGAAAGTAAACAAGAAAATGTACCGTGGTGCTATGCGTTCTATCTTTGCAGAGCTTAACCGTACTGGTCGTTTAATTGTTGTTGATGATTTCAAAGTTGATGCGCCAAAGACTAAAGAATTTAATGCAAAACTAGCACAGTTAAACGTTACTGATGCGTTAGTAATCACTGAAGGCTTTGACGAGTACCTATATTTATCTGCTCGTAACCTTTACGGTGCTGATGTTTGTGATGTTGCGTCAATTGACCCTGTAAGCCTAATTGGTTTCCAAAATGTGGTTATGACTCAAGGTGCGGTTAAGCAGCTAGAGGAGCAATTAGCATGAATCAAGAACGTATTCTAAAAGTATTGCTAGCGCCACACGTTTCTGAGAAATCAGCAAACATGGCTGATGCTGCTGGTCAGTATGTATTTAAAGTAGAGCCGACAGCTACTAAAACAGAAGTAAAGGCAGCGGTAGAGTCTTTATTTGATGTAAAAGTGCAGTCTGTAAATATGATTAACCTTAAAGGTAAGCGTAAAGTGTTTAAAGGTCGTCAAGGACAGCGTAATGGTGTGCGTAAAGCAATCGTTCGTCTAGCTCCTGGGCAAGACATTGACTTCGCTTCAGCTGAATAAGGAGTTCACACATGGCAATTATTAAAAAATCAAAACCGACTTCTCCAGGTCGTCGATTTGTTGTAAGTGTTGTTGAGCCAAGTTTACATAAAGGTAAACCTCATTCAGCTCTACTTGAAAAGAAATCAAAATCAGGTGGTCGTAACAACAACGGTCGTATTACTGTTCGTCACCACGGTGGTGGTCACAAGCAGCACTATCGTATGGTTGACTTTAAGCGTCAAAAAGCAGGTGTTCCTGCAACTGTTGAGCGTCTTGAATATGATCCAAATCGTACAGCACACATCGCATTACTAAAATATGCTGATGGTGAGCGCGCGTACATTATTGCGCCAAAAAACTTAGCAGCAGGTGATGTTGTTGAGACTGGTGATCATGTAGCGATTAAAACAGGTAACTGTTTACCTCTGCGCAATATCCCTGTTGGAACTATCGTTCACAACTTAGAGATGCGTCCAGGTAAAGGTGCTCAAATTGCACGTAGTGCGGGTGCTTCTGCATCTATCGCTGGTCGTGATGGCGCATATGTACTAGTTCGTTTACGTTCTGGTGAAATGCGTAAGATTCTTGCTGAGTGTAAAGCAACAATTGGTGAAGTTGGAAACTCTGAGCATAGCCTACGTAAGTTAGGTAAAGCGGGTGCTAAGCGCTGGCGTGGTGTTCGTCCTACTGTTCGCGGTGTTGCGATGAACCCTGTTGATCACCCACATGGTGGTGGTGAAGGTCGTACTTCTGGTGGACGTAACCCTGTTACTCCATGGGGTGTTCCGACTAAAGGTAAGAAGACTCGTAGCAATAAACGTACTGATGGTATGATCGTACGTCGTAGAAATAAAAAATAAGGAAGGACACTGATGCCACGTTCAGTTAAAAAAGGACCTTTTGTTGATAACCACTTATATAAAAAAGTGGTAGAGGCACAAGAATCTGGTAATAAACGTCCAATTAAAACATGGTCTCGTAGATCTATGATCTTACCTGATATGATCGGCTTAACAATTGCCGTTCATAACGGTAAAGAGCATATCCCAGTTTTCGTATCAGAAAACATGGTTGGCCATAAATTGGGTGAATTTTCAATGACTCGTTATTATCGCGGCCATGCTGCGGATAAGAAAGCTAAGCGCTAGTAGGGGATTATTATGCAAGTAAGTGCAACACATAAATTTGCTCGTATCTCTCCACAGAAAGCTCGCCTTGTAGCAGACTTAATCCGTGGTAAAGATGTGGAAACAGCAGTTAATATTTTAGCGTTTAGCGACAAAAAAGCCGCAAGCTTAATGAAAGCAGTATTAAACTCTGCAATCGCAAATGCTGAAAATAATGAAGGTGCTGATATTGATGAATTAAAAGTTACTGCAGCATATGTAAATGCAGGACCAATCATGAAGCGTATGCGCGCTCGTGCTAAAGGTCGTGGTAACCGTATCTTAAAGCGTATCAGTCACATTACTGTCACTGTTGGCGATAAATAAGGAGAATCAGAATGGGTCAAAAAGTTCATCCTATCGGGATTCGTCTTGGTATCACAAAAGATTGGAATTCTCGCTGGTATGCGGATAGCAAAAACTATTCTGATAATCTAATCAGTGATGTTGAGATTCGTAACGAATTAAATGAAAAACTAAAGCATGCATCTGTAAGCAAGATTAATATCGAGCGTGTAGCAAATGGTGTTCGTGTAACAATCCATACTGCTCGTCCAGGTGTTGTTATTGGTAAGAAAGGTGAAGATATTGAGAAGCTAAAGAAAGCTTTAGCTGCTAAAACTGGTTTGCCAGTTAATATCAACATCGAAGAAATCAAAAAACCTGAATTAGACGCTAAGTTAGTTGCAGAGAGTATTGCTCAGCAGCTTGAAAAGCGTATCCAATTCCGTCGTGCTATGAAGCGTGCTGTAGGTAATGCAATGCGTATCGGTGCTGAAGGGATCAAGGTAACAGTTTCAGGTCGTTTAAACGGTGCTGATATTGCGCGTGCAGAATGGTATAGAGAAGGACGTGTTCCTTTACATACATTCCGTGCAGATATCGACTATGCAACTTTTGAAGCAGATACAACTTACGGTAAAATTGGCGTAAAAGTATGGATCTTCAAAGGTGAAAAGCTAGGTAAGCTTGCATTAGATGATAATAAACAATCTAAGGGCAAAAAAGGCCGTAAATAAAAGGATAACTAACTATGTTAATGCCTAAACGTACTAAATTCAGAAAAGTACACAAAGGACGTAACCGTGGTTTGGCGCAAGTCGGAAACAAAGTTAGCTTCGGTGATTTCGGTCTTAAAGCCTTAGAGCGCGGAAGAATGACTTCACGTCAAATTGAAGCTGGTCGTCGTGTTATGACTCGTCACGTAAAGCGTGGTGCAAAAATTTGGATCCGTGTTTTCCCTGATAAGCCAATTACAAACAAACCTCTTGAGGTTCGTATGGGTAAAGGTAAGGGTAGTGTTGAATATTGGGTTGCTCAAATTCAACCAGGACGCGTTTTATACGAAATCCAGGGTGTTGATGAGAGATTAGCTAAAGAAGCGTTTGAGCTTGCTGCTGCTAAATTACCTTTCAAAACACAAGTTGTAACAAGAACGGTGATGTAAATGACTGCTAAAGAATTAAATGAAAAAACAGTTGAAGAGCTTAGAGCTGAATTGATTGATCTTTTGAAAGAACAATTCAACCTAAGAATGCAACATGCAACTGGTCAGTTATCTAATGCAGCGCAGTTGAAAACGACTCGTCGTTCAATTGCACGTGTTAAAACTATCATTCGTCAAAAAGTGAGTAAGTAAAGATGGCTGGTCAAGAAAGTAAAGCACGTACAATGCAAGGTGTTGTTGTAAGTAACGGTATGCAAGATTCTATCGTTGTTTCAATTTCACGTTTCATCAAGCATGCGAAATATAAAAAGTTTATCAGAAAGTCGACTAAAGTAATGGCACATGATGCTGAAAATGCTTGTGGAGTTGGTGATACAGTAACTATTCAAGAAACTGCTCCTATCTCTAAAAACAAGTCATGGACTTTAGTAAGCATTGACGATAAAGCAAAAATTTAAGTTTTATAGCATTTTCGATAATAGTCTGTTATAATTATCGGAATCTACTTAGCCACTTTAAAGAATAAGCCTAGTCTAAGATTAGGAACTGCTCTTTTTAGTGGTTTTTGTGCTGTAAGTAATTTTTAGTTTATGGATGGAGTACCACCATGATTCAGATGCAAACTGTGCTTGACGTTGCTGATAACAGTGGTGCCAAGCGCGTCCAATGTATTAAAGTGTTAGGCGGATCAAAACGTCGTTACGCTGGTGTTGGTGACGTAATTAAAGTGAGCGTAAAAGAAGCTGCGCCACGTGGAAAAGTGAAGAAAGGTGATGTTTATAATGCCGTAGTTGTTCGTACAGCTAAAGGTGTAAGACGTCAAGATGGTTCTTTGATTAAGTTTGATGGCAACGCTGCTGTAATTCTTAACTCAAAATTAGAGCCAATTGGAACACGTATCTTCGGTCCAGTAACTCGCGAGTTAAGAAACGAAAAGTTCATGAAAATCGTTTCTTTAGCTCCTGAAGTTCTATAAGGAAGACGTAATGAATCGTTTAAGAAAAGGTGATGAAATTATCGTTATTACTGGTAAAGATAAGGGGAAACGCGGTTCTGTTTCTTCTGTTCTAGCTAACGGTAAGGTTCTGGTAGATGGTATCAACCTAGTTAAGAAACACACTAAGGGTAACCCAATGACGGGTGAACAAGGTGGGATTGTTTCTAAAGAGATGCCAATCGATGCCTCAAATGTGGCTTTAGTAAATCCTGAAACAAACAAAGCTGACAAAGTTGGTTTTAAAGTTGAAGGTGATACAAAAATCCGCTTCTTTAAATCTAACGGTAAAGCGGTTGACGCTTAATTAAGGGTATAAAGATGGCAAGATTACAAAATATGTATAAAGAACAAGTTGTATCTAAATTAGTAGAACAATTTGGTTATAAGTCTCCAATGCAAGCACCAAAGTTGACTAAGATCACTATCAACATGGGTGTTGGTGAAGCAATTGGCGATAAAAAAGTTTTAGATAGTGCAGTTTCAGACATGGAAGCAATTTCAGGTCAGAAAGCAGTTAAGACTTTAGCTCGTAAATCAGTTGCATCCTTTAAGGTCCGTGATGGATACCCTCTAGGTTGTAAAGTGACTTTACGTGGTGAAAAGATGTATGAGTTTTTAGATCGACTAATCAATATCGCGCTACCACGTGTACGTGACTTCCGCGGTGTAAACCCGAAAGCATTTGATGGTCGTGGAAACTACAACTTAGGCCTTAAAGAGCAAATTATTTTCCCTGAAATCGAGTTTGAAAAAGTAGATAAAATCCGCGGGATGGACATCAACTTCGCAACAACTGCGCAAACTAACGACGAAGCGAAAGCTCTTTTAGAAGCCTTTAACTTTCCGTTTAAGAAATAGAGGTTTCTAATGGCTAAGCAATCAATGATTATGCGTGAAGCAAAGCGCGCAAAAACAGTTGCTAAATATGCAGAGAAACGTGCTGCATTAAAAAAAGCATCTGTAGATATGTCTTTGAGTTTCGAAGAGCGCATGGATGCAATGGAAAAGCTAGCAGCTCTTCCACGTAATGCATCTCCTGTACGTCAGCGTAACCGTTGTCGTCTAACAGGACGCCCTCACGGTGTTTATAGAAAATTTGGATTGTCACGTAACATGCTAAGAGAATTAGCTATGAAAGGTGATGTTCCTGGACTAAGAAAAGCCAGTTGGTAAGGATAAATATCTATGAGTATGTCTGATCCAATTGCTGATATGTTAACACGCATTCGTAACGGCCAAATGGCTGGTCACGCAAATGTTGTAATGCCTTCATCTAAGTTAAAAGCAGCGGTAGCTAAAGTTTTAACTGACGAAGGTTTTATTTCTACATTCAGCATTAATGAGAATGAAGGAAAAGCTGAGTTATCAGTTGACCTTAAGTATTTTGATGGTAAACCTGTCATTGATATGATTAAACGTGTAAGTCGTCCAGGCCTACGTGTTTACAAAAACAAAGATGAGTTACCTAAAGTAATTGGCGGTCTTGGTATCGCTGTAATTTCAACATCAAAAGGTATTATGACTGACCGCGATGCTAGACAAGCTGGTATCGGTGGCGAAGTTATTTGCTACGTAGCATAAGGAAATTATTATGTCTAGAATTGCAAAAGCTCCAGTGAACTTACCTGCAGGTGTTGAAGTATCTATTAACGGTACTTCAGTAACTGTAAAAGGTTCTAAAGCAACTTTAACAAAAGAGTTTAACTCTGCTGTTATTGTTGAGAACAAAGATGGTGTTGTTACTTGTGCACCAGTTGATGGTGCAGCTAATGGTTGGGCACAGGCTGGTACAGCACGTGCAATCATCAACAACATGGTTGTTGGTGTTACTGACGGTTACGAAAAGAAATTAGAATTAGTTGGTGTTGGTTACCGTGCTAAAGCAGCAGGTAAAGTGCTTGATCTTACTTTAGGTTTTTCACACCCAGTTAAACATGCATTACCAGAAGGTATTACTGTTGAAACTCCATCACAAACTGAAATTGTTGTAAAAGGTGCAGATAAGCAAGTTGTTGGACAAGTTGCTGCAGAGATCCGCGCGTATCGTCCACCAGAGCCTTATAAAGGCAAAGGTGTTAAATACGCAGGTGAGCGCATTTTACGTAAAGAAGCTAAGAAGAAATAAGGCTGAGTCGATATGGATAAGAAAACAGCCCGTCTTCGTAGAGCTAAGAAAACTCGTGGAAAAATTAACGAACTTAAAATGCCAAGACTGTGTGTACACCGTACAGCACAGCACATTTATGCTCAGTTAATTTCTGCTACAGGTTCTGAAGTAATCGCTTCAAGCTCTACTGTACAAGCGGACGTTAAGAAAGAAATTAGTAACACTAGTAATAAAGATGCTGCTGCTGCAGTAGGTAAAGCAATTGCTGAAAAAGCAAAAGCAGCCGGTATTACAGCTGTTGCTTTTGACCGTTCTGGTTTTAAATATCACGGACGCATCCAACAATTAGCAGAATCAGCCCGTGAAAACGGTCTTGAATTTTAATAGAAGGATTAATTATGTCTTCACGTGAATTACAAGACGGACAAGATGGTCTAATTGAAAAATTAGTAAACGTACGTCGTGTTGCTAAAGTTGTAAAAGGTGGTCGTGTATTCGGTTTCTCCGCACTAGCAGTTGTTGGTGATGGAGAAGGGAAAGTGGGTTACGGTAGCGGTAAAGCTAACGAAGTACCTGTGGCTATCAAAAAAGCAATGGAAAAAGCACGTCGTAACATGAAGGACGTTCACCTAAACAATGGTACGATCCAATACCCAATTAACTTTAAGCAAGGGGCTGCAAACATTGTTATGCTTCCTGCTTCTGAAGGTACTGGTGTTATTGCTGGTGGTGCTATGCGTGCAGTATTAGAAGCTGCAGGTGTTAAAAACGTACTTTCAAAGTGTGTAGGTACTACACGTCCAGTTAACGTTGTTCGATCTACGGTTAACGCATTAACAGGTATTTCAAGTCCTGATTATATTGCGGCTAAGCGTGGTAAAACAGTTTCTGAAATTGTAGGTGAGTAAGATGTCAGATAAAAAATATGTCACAGTGACGTTGGTAAAAAGCACCATTGGTCGTTTACCAGCTCATAGAGCATGTGTATCTGGTCTTGGTCTGAGAAAGATGCACCAAACAAAAACTGTTATTGATACTCCAGAAAATCGTGGAATGATCAATAAAGTTTCCTATTTGCTTAAGGTAGAGGACGCATAAGATGCAACTAAATACTCTAAAACCTGCTGAAGGTTCAAAACCTTCTAAAAAGCGTGTAGGACGTGGTCAAGGTTCTGGCTGGGGTAAGATGGGTGGCCGTGGTCATAAAGGTCAAAAGTCTCGCTCTGGTGGTATGCCAAAGATTGGTTTTGAAGGTGGGCAAATGCCTCTTCAAAGAAGATTACCTAAAGTTGGTTTCTCTTCAAGAAAATCTGCATATACGACTGAGATTCGTCTAGATACATTAGCAAAAATTGATGCTGATATCATTGATATCGCTGCTCTTAAAGCAGCCGATGTTATTGGTGAGAAAATTAAAGTTGTTAAGGTTGTTTGCTCTGGTGAACTAACTAAAGCAATTAAATTATCTGGCATCAAAGCGACTGCTGGTGCTAAAGCGGCTATTGAAGCTGCTGGCGGTACAGTAGAAGCCTAATTATGAATAGTTCTATTGCATCAGGTATGGGTGATTTAAAAAACAAAATTATGTTTGTTTTGGGTGCCATAATCGTTTATCGATTAGGTACTCACATCCCAGTACCAATGATTGATCCTATTGCTCTAGCAGCAATGTTTGAACAGCAACAAGGTACCATTCTTGACATGTTTAACATGTTCTCTGGTGGCGCCTTAGAGCGTTTATCCATCTTTGCACTTGGTATCATGCCTTACATTTCGGCATCGATTATCATGCAGCTTCTTACTGTAGTTTCTCCAACATTGGAGCAACTTAAAAAAGAAGGCGAAGCAGGTCGACGTAAGATTACACAGTACACACGTTATGGTACTGTTGTGCTTGCAACCTTCCAGGGCTTAGGTGTTGCTATTGCTTTAGAATCACAGAATGTGAATGGTATGTCTGTGGTAATTGACCCGGGTCTAATGTTTAGACTTATTGCGGTTGTTACACTAGTGAGTGGTACAGTTTTCCTAATGTGGTTAGGAGAGCAAATTACAGAACGTGGTATTGGTAATGGTATTTCACTGATTATCTTTGCTGGTATCGTTGCTGGATTACCATCTGCACTAGGTGGGACATTTGAACAGGTTAATACAGGTGCTATGCACGCTATTACAGTATTCATACTGTTAGCCCTAGTATTTGCTGTTATTGCGTTTGTTGTTTTCGTTGAACGCGGCCAACGTCAAATCCCTGTTCACTATGCGCAGAAGATGCGTGGGCGTAAGCTTTATGGTGGTCAAGAATCTCATCTTCCACTTAAGCTCAACATGGCTGGAGTGATTCCTCCCATCTTTGCTTCGAGTATTATCCTCTTCCCAGCGACTTTAGGTGGTTGGTTTGGTAGTGCTGAAGGTCTAGGATGGTTGAAGGACATCGCCACGACGATGTCACCAGGTCAGCCGCTTTACGTACTTTTGTATGCAATAGCTATTATCTTCTTCTGTTTCTTTTATACAGCGATTGTTTTCAATCCAAAAGAGACAGCGGATAATTTAAGAAAATCAGGTGCCTATTTACCAGGTATCAGACCAGGTGCTCAAACAGCACGTCACATAGATAGTATTATGGGCCGTCTAACTTTAGCCGGTGCAATTTACATCACTGCCGTTTGTTTGATACCAGAGTTCCTAATTTTATATTGGAACGTTCCATTCTATTTTGGTGGAACATCTCTCCTCATCATCGTTATTGTTGTAATGGATTTCATGACAGCTGTTCAGGCTCAAATGCAGTCTACCCAATATGAAGGCATGATGAAGAAAGCAAATTTAAAAGGTAAATAACTAAAAGTAGTTATATATCTGGTATTTAGGTTGGAAGACGTGTATAATTGCCCGTTTTTCAGTAGATGGAATTAAAGGGAGCGCAAAATGGCTCGTATTGCCGGCGTAAACATTCCAGTAAACAAGCATATTGTTATTGGATTGACTTCGATCTACGGTGTTGGTTCTACTTCAGCTCAGAAAATTTGTGATGCTGCTAAGTTAGACCCAACTACGAAGGTTCGAGAACTAACTGAAGAACAGTTAGAAGCACTTCGTTCAGAAGTAACAAAATATAAAATTGAAGGTGATCTTCGTCGTGAAGTATCTATGAACATCAAACGTTTGATGGACATGGGTTGCTACAGAGGAATTCGTCACCGTCGTAGTCTGCCTTTACGTGGACAACGTACAAAAACTAATGCACGTACTCGTAAAGGTCCTATCAGACCTATTAAGAGATAACGCATAATTGCGAGATTAGATATGGCAAAAGCAAATTCGCGTGTTAAAAAGAAAGTAAAACAGGTTGTAACTGATGCAGTTGCACATGTTCATGCTAGTTTTAACAACACAATTGTGACAATCACAGATCGTCAAGGTAATGCACTTTGCTGGGCAACTTCTGGTGGTAGTGGATTCCGTGGTTCTCGTAAGAGTACTCCATTCGCTGCACAGGTTGCTGCAGAGCGAGCTGGTCAAATGGCTCACGACTACGGTGTTAAGAACATGGAAGTAATGGTTAAAGGTCCTGGACCTGGCCGTGATTCTGCTGTTCGTGGTTTACATAGTGCAGGTTTCAAAATTACATCTATTTCTGATGTAACACCGATTCCTCACAATGGTTGCCGTCCACCTAAGAAACGTCGCGTTTAATATTTGAGGTTAACATGGCTAGATATATTGGTCCAAAGTGTAAACTTGCTCGTCGTGAAGGTACTGATCTTTTCCTAAAGAGCGGTGTTCGTAGCATCGAATCTAAGTGTAAGATCGATCAGCTACCTGGTCAACACGGAGCAGGGCGTAAGAAAGTAACAGAATACGGCTTACAGTTACGCGAAAAACAAAAAGTTCGTCGTATGTATGGCGTACTAGAGAAAAAATTCCGTCTTTATTATAAAGAAGCGGATCGTCGTAAAGGTTCTACAGGTGTTAACTTGTTACAGATCCTTGAGAGCCGTTTAGATAACGTTGTTTATCGTATGGGCTTCGCTTCTACACGTTCTGAAGCGCGTCAATTGGTTTCTCATAAGGCGATTTTAGTAAATGGTCAATCGGTAAACATTCCTTCTTATGAAGTGGGTTCTGGTGACGTTGTTGCTATTAGAGAGAAATCTCGTAACCAAACACGTATCGCGACTGCATTAGAACTTAATGCACAAGCTGGTGCGGTTAGCTGGGTTGAAGTTAACAAATCTGCATTTGAAGGTACATTTAAAAATGTTCCTGATCGTTCAGATCTATCTGCTGATATTTCAGAAAACTTAATTGTTGAACTTTACTCTAAGTAAACTTTGATACGGAGATAACTTCTAATGCAAGAGATGTTAGAACAGTTGTTAACACCGCGTTTAGTTGATATTGATAGAAAGACAGCGTTTCATAGTCGTGTGACTCTAGAACCACTAGAACGTGGTTTTGGACATACACTAGGTAATGCTCTTCGTCGTATTCTATTATCATCTATGCCTGGTGCTGCTATTGTAGAAGCCCAAATTGATGGTGTTTTACACGAATACTCTTCAATTGAAGGTGTAAGAGAAGACGTTTTAGAAATTCTTTTAAACCTTAAAGAAGTTGCAGTGAAACTGAATGCTACTGATAGCACTGAGTTGACACTGAACAAAAAGGGTCCAGCTGTAGTACGTGCTTCAGATATCGCTTTAAACCACGATACTGAAATCGCGAACCCAGATCATGTTATTGCACATGTATCAGAAGGTGCAGAATTGAATATGACTATCAAAGTTGAAACAGGTATGGGTTACCGTACTGCGCCAACTGCGACAGACTCACAGATTGGTGTTTTACGCCTTGATGCTAGTTTCAGTCCTGTTCATACAGTAAGTTACGAAGTACAGAACGCCCGTGTTGAACAGCGTACTGACTTAGACAAGTTAATTCTTGATGTTGTAACTGATGGAACTTTAGATCCAGAAGATGCGATTAAACAAGCAGCAACGGTTCTTCATTACCAGCTTAATGCTTTTGTTGATCTTAAGCATAAAGAAGTTGTAGCGCCGGAAGAGGAAGAGAACGAATTCGATCCTATCTTCTTACAGCCTGTTGACGATTTAGAGTTAACAGTCCGTTCAGCTAACTGTTTAAAAGCAGAACAAATTTATTATATTGGTGACTTAGTACAGCGAGCAGAGCCTCACTTACTTAAGACACCAAACTTAGGTAAAAAATCTCTGCAAGAAATCAAAGATGTTCTTGCACAAAGAGGTCTGAGCTTAGGTACTAAGTTAGAAAACTGGCCGCCAGCAAGTTTGGTAAGTAAAGAGTCAGCTTAATATAAGGAAGCTATCATGCGTCATGGTAAGACAGGTCGTAAGTTAAATCGTAACAGCTCGCACCGTAAGGCAATGTTTAAAAACATGTCTGCTTCACTTATCGAACACGAAGTGATTCGTACTACGGTTGCAAAGGCTAAGGAACTTCGCGGAGTTGCTGAGCCTCTAATTACACTATCTAAAAAGGATAGTGTTCATAACCGTCGTACTGCGTTTGCACGTTTAGGCGACAAAGCAGCTGTTGGTAAGTTATTCAGTGAACTAGGTCCTCGTTACCAGTCACGTCCAGGTGGATATATTCGCATTCTTAAATGCGGTTTCCGCCCAGGTGATAATGCACCAATGGCAATTGTAGAATTAGTTGACCGTCCGGTTGCTGATTCAGCCGCTGAGTAATCAGATTTAAAAGCCGGTTCTAAACCGGCTTTTTTATTTCTATCTATTTTATTTCAGTTTTTCATGTTTGATACTCACTGCCATCTTGATAACTTTATTTCTACATCATTCTCATTCAGTTTAAATCCAAATAACAACTACCTAGCTGTTAGCACTCAATCAAAAGATTGGCTCCCACTATTAGAATTTTCCAGAAATCATAATTTTGTTCACCCAGCTTTAGGTATACATCCGTGGTTTGTATCAGAAAATTCGCTTTTGGAATTAGTATCTTTAAAGAAATTGTTATCAGGGGATAGGGTTGCTGCTTTAGGTGAAATTGGTTTAGATTTCGGCAAAAAGTATCGTTCCAACTCTCAGCTGCAATTAGATTTATTCGAACAACAGTTACAACTTGCTACCGCGTTTAACTTACCTGTTTCTTTGCATATTGTTAAAGCACATAACGAAGCTTTAGAACTTTTAAAAAAATACCCTGTAAAAGGTGTGATACACGGTTTTGGAACCAGTGTTCAAATGACGCTGAACTATATTGAATTGGGTTTAAGGCTTGGTGTAAATGGTGTTTGTGTTCGCCCGAATGCTAATCGGTATCATAGTTTAGTTAAGCACTTTGGAATTAGTCATTTAGTATTAGAAACAGACTATCCAAATGTAAAGCTACCAGGCCTGGTTGAATCAACTTTAGATGATATTTATCAAGTAGCTGGTAAGGTTGCCATGCTTTTGAATACTTCCATTGAAGAAGTCATCCGTAACACGGATAATAATGCCAATTACCTCTTTAGAAATTACAGTCGCTTATGAATATTACAGATCCCCTTTACGAAAGAAGTTTACTGGTTTTTGATGAAACTGGTTTAGAGCAATTAATCAAATCACATGTGCTGGTTGCTGGTGTTGGCGGTGTTGGTGGTTTTGTAATTGAAGCCTTAGCAAGAGCAGGTGTAGGTGAGTTAACCATTATTGACCATGATGAAATCAGTCAGTCTAACTTAAATCGCCAGATTATTGCTCTCAATTCGACAGCTGGGCAAAACAAAGCTGAAGTCATGGCTAAACGTATTGCGGATATTAACCCAGGATGCAAGGTGAATATCAATAAAGAATTTATTCGTCCTGAAGATATGCAATCACTTCTATCAACACCTTATGATTTTGTTATTGATGCGATTGACAGTCTAAACTGTAAAGCGGCTTTAGTGATTACTTCGGTTCAAAAAGGCATTCCTGTTGCTTCGAGTATGGGCGCTGGTCGCAGGGTAGATCCTTCCAAAATCCTGTTGGCAGACATTTCAAAAACTCATGGCTGTGCACTGGCGCGTAATATGCGTCAGCGTTTAAGAAAACAGCGTATTAGCAAAGGCGTCATGACTGTCTTCTCAACCGAAACACCTAAACAGCCAGGTCCCATGGAAGAGATTGAAGGCGCACGTGGTCGTGTAGTGAATGGTACTGCCAGTTATATGCCGGGTATTTATGGGCTTATGTTAGCAGGGTATGTGATTAATAAGCTTACTGAACATAAGGTATAGTTTCTTGTTGTATCAGTCAATTTCTATTTCGTACTAGGTAGTGTTATTAGCTACTTAGTCATTTTTGTAGAACACATATGTCACACAGAAGTTATTTAACAAGCCTTAAACTCGGCTATGGATTGTATGATGCCCTCCAGAAAGAGGGATATAATCGCCAACTTTTCATTAAGGATTTAATTGCGGGCGTCACCGTTGGGATTCTTACCATTCCAATTTCAATGGCACTTGCTACGGGTATTGGTGTTTCGCCTATTTACGGTCTTTATACAGCGATTGTTGCCGGTATTTTTACGGCATTGGCAGGTGGTTCACGCTACAGTATTGCTGGGCCTACTGCTTCATTTGTTATCTTACTTATACCCGTCACCGAAGCCTATGGAGTATTAGGGTTAGTACTGGTTTCATTATTAGCAGGCCTGCTCTTAATATTAATGGCATTTTTACGTTTTGGACGATGGGTAGAGTATATACCCGAAGCGATTACCTTAGGTTTTACCACGGGTATTGCCACTTTGATTATCTTCCTGCAAATGAAAGATTTTTTTGGTCTCTATCTCATCGACCTCCCAAATGATTTTATTCAGCGTTTGTGGGTAATGTTTGAAAATATGGAATCTCTGCATTGGGAAGCAACAGTTGTCGGCATTACAACCTTAATTTTTATGGTGATATGGAAAAAGCTGAAAACACCTGTACCAGGGCACTTACCAGGGCTTGTTATAGCCTCTATTGCGGTGTTTTATTGGAATCAACAGGGCGCCAATATTCTAGTTGTAGCTGACTTATTTGACGAAATTCCCCATTATTTACCCCCTTTTCAGGGAGGGTGGATAATAGAGAGTCTATCTACAATGTCTTATGAAGATATTTGGGAGATGTTTAAAACTTTACTACCTGTGGCAGCAGCATTGGCTGTTCTTGGTGCTATGGAATCCTTATTCTGTGCCGTTGTGTTGGATAAATCAGCGGGTACACGTCATTCACCAAACAGTGAATTGTTAGGGCAAGGAATAGGGAATGTCTTTTCATCTCTGTTTGGCGGTTTTGCTTCCAGTGGAGCAATTGCACGTTCTATTACCAATTTACGTGCAGGTGCAGTTTCTCCTATATCAGCCGTCATTCATTCCTTTATTGTATTGTTTGCCATCTACTTTTTGGCTGAGTTTCTCATGCATTTACCTATACCAGCGATGTCTGCTTTGTTGATTCTTGTTGCTTGGCGAATGAGTGAGTTTAATCGTGCCATTGCTTTAGTTAAGTCCAAAAGCCCAGATGTTTGGGTCTATTTAACCTGTTTTGGCAGTATTTTGCTGTTTGATGTGGTGGTCGCCGTTATCATTGGAATGGTTTTAGCCTCAATTCTTTTTGTTAAAGAGATTGCTGATATGACAAAACTTCAGGATATTCATCACGAAGCACGTTACCACAGTGAAGTGATGCCAGAGGACTGGAGTTTTTATCGCATACAGGGGCCATTGTTTTTTGCGGCTGCGGAACGTCTGTTTAGTGAGTTGGCACCAACGATTGTAGGTAAAAAAGGGATTGTTATTCAGATGGATGCCGTCACCATTATAGATACAGGGGGCTTATCAGCACTGCGGCGTTTTGTAAGCAGTGCAGAAGCGAATGGTGTTGATGTCTATTTAAGTGAATTACAGTTCCAACCTCTAAAAACACTCGCACGATATGGTTTAGATAATTTTGGTGAACACTTTAAGCTATTTTCTAGTTTGGATGACGCTCAAGATGAGGTGATTAAAATGCATCAAATTGAAGAGAATAGGACTGAAGAACAAGATTTAAATACAAGAGAACCTTCTGTTAAAGAATAATCTAAAATGTAAAAAAATAGATCTTATCTGACAGTACAGGAAAAATTAACAATCCGTTTATTGGATTCTTATCTGGAAAAACTCAAAATTGAACTTTTCGTTTAAGTAAATTTGTCCGCAAACGCCCAAATTCCCCTTGGAATAAATGGTGCAAAGTTCTTAGCGTAGAGAACGATTAAACAATCTCGACTGTCTGAAGCTGAGCTTGCTCAGCAAGTTGCGAGATTGTCTCGGCTCTTCAGCCGAGTTCTTCGTTTCAGTGAACAGCTTAAAACTTGCCCATTTATGGAGTGGGGTGCCCTTTGTTTGCTTGCTTTGTTTTGGAAAGAAAACAAAGTAAGGGGAAGCCTGGTGGAAAATATAAAGGCGAAGTCATTAAATCAAAAGGCTTCTCAACTTCCTTGTAATGTGAGATTAAGTTCAAACTTCCACATCTAAAACGCTAATTCTGACCATTTTTTATTTTATGGACCTGTTATTAGTGGATACATGCCTGACTGATTTACTTTGCGGTTGGCTTGTTGAATTTCCCCTGATTTAAACAACTGCTGAATGTGTTTTCTTAATATTTTTCTGCTGTTTGCTTTTGTCATTCCAGATTTTATTGCTGGGTTGTAGAGTAACTTTAATAAAATATAATCCAATCCAATCCAGTCAATAGTTCGACTTTGCTTGCATCGTTGGCAATGCTTGGGTTTACCCAGTCCGAATCATTGGGTAAACCCATAACCTGAGTTGTCTCTTCAACAATACAAGCTACTAATAAGCCTCTGCTATAGACATGATCTACTGGTATAACAATTGTGGCAGATTGAATCTTATTGGCAGAGTTTGTTCTGTATGTTCCCATACAGTTACTTTCACGCTGTAAGTTTTTAACATTTGAACCGCTGTATTTTTTAATGACACTTGCATAGTTTTTGTCATTGGTAAGATAGATATTTAAATTGGCTGGTTGATTGTTACTAACGCTAATAGGATGTTTGGTAATTTCAGCCAGGTGATTGAGATGAGTGGTTAATAAGGTTTCAACCAGTGGGAGCTTTTTTAATTTCTCATAGTGAAATTGATAACGAATGGGATCTTGCCATTTTACGATACGTTCGTTGGTGGTTTTGTATTCATTCTTTAATGCAATTTCATTAAATGCTTTGAGAATGTATTGCGGTTTTTGCCAGGCAATGAATTGATTTTCAGAAGCGTGGCTAACAACACTAAACAGCATATTAATAATAAAACTGCTAGCACATATAAAACCAGTTACAGAATGCAAAATAACGGATTTTAATGTGCAGTGTTTCATAACCTACTAGGCCTGGTTAGTTTAATAATTTCTTTAAATAGAAACCTGTATGAGAAGCTTCACAAGCGGCAATGGTTTCTGGTGTTCCAGTGGCAACGATGGTTCCGCCACCAGAACCGCCTTCTGGACCTAAATCCACAATCCAATCTGCAACCTTAACCACATCAAGATTGTGCTCTATGATAACAATCGTATTACCTTGGTCACGTAGGTATCGTATGACTTTCAGCAATAATTCAATATCGTGAAAGTGCAGGCCTGTGGTTGGTTCATCAAGAATATATAAGGTGTTGCCAGTATCACGCTTAGAAAGTTCCTTGGCGAGCTTCACTCGCTGCGCTTCACCACCTGACAAGGTCGTCGCACTCTGTCCTAATTTTATATAGCCTAGTCCCACTTCCATTAACATCTGTAACTTACGTGCAATCACAGGAATAACATCAAAGAATGCGCGCGCGTCTTCTACGGTCATTTCTAAGATTTCATGAATGTTTTTGCCTTTGTACTGAACTTGTAAAGTTTCGCGATTATAACGTGCACCTTGGCAAACATCACAAGGCACATAGACATCAGGTAAAAAGTGCATCTCTACTTTTAATACACCATCGCCTTGGCAGGCCTCGCAGCGACCACCTTTAACGTTAAAACTAAAGCGTCCTGGAGTGTAACCTCGGGCACGAGACTCTGGAGTAGCTGCAAGCAGCTCACGAATGGGTGTGAATAACCCTGTATAAGTCGCTGGGTTAGAACGTGGAGTTCGGCCAATCGCCGATTGATCGATATTCACCGCTTTGTCAAAATGCTCCATACCCTCAACACTTTTATAAGGGGCAGGCACATGTTGCGCTTTATTCAGTAGGTTTGCCGAAAGTTTAGAAAGCGTACCGTTAATAAGTGTAGATTTTCCTGAACCTGAAACCCCTGTTACACAAGTGAGCAGGCCTGCTGGAATTTGCAGCGTGACATTTTGTAAGTTATTTCCGCTCGCACCTTTAATCGTTAACCACTTATCTTCATCAGGGGTTAAGCGTTCTCCAGGCACTTCAATTTTACGTGTACCTTTCAGAAATTGGCCAGTTAAGGAGTTCGGGTTATTGGTGACTTCTTCAGGTGTTCCTTCCGCCATAATTCGGCCACCATGAATCCCCGCTCCAGGACCAATATCCAATACATAGTCCGCCGCACGAATCGCGTCTTCATCATGTTCAACCACAATGACTGTATTTCCTAAGTCACGTAAGTGCGTCAGTGTTGCGAGTAAACGGTCATTATCACGTTGGTGGAGACCAATTGAAGGTTCGTCCAATACATACATAACACCGACCAGGCCTGCACCAATTTGACTAGCTAAACGAATACGTTGAGCTTCACCACCCGATAAGGTGTCTGCACTACGGTTTAGAGTTAAATAGTTCAACCCGACATTGACTAAAAATGTAAGGCGGTCATGCACTTCTTTTACGATTTTACTGGCGATTTCACCTTTAGCACCCTCAAGGGTTAAGCTACTAAAAATTTCATGCAGTTCACCAACCGGCAAGGCGGTTAAAGAGGGCAGGGTTTTATCATTAACAAAGACATTACGTGCCGCTTCATTTAAGCGAGTACCGTGACAGCTTTTACAAGGCGTGGTCACACGGTACTTTTCTAATTCATCACGCACAGCCTTGCTTTCGGTTTCAGCAAAGCGGCGTTCCATATTTGGAATTACACCTTCAAAACGACGGGTATCGCTGTATTTACCGTGTGGTAATGGAATCTTTTCTTTACCTGAACCAAATAAAATGATTTTACGGTGCGCTTCAGACAGCTCATTCCAAGGCGATTCAATATCGAATTCATAGTAATCGGCAAGGGCTTTAAGTAAGTCGTAATAATATTTATGACGTCTATCCCAGCCACGGATTGCGCCACCCGCTAAACTTAGCTCAGGGTGAGTAATGACACGCTCAGCATCAAAACTGTCTTTAATGCCTAAACCATCACACGTTGGGCAAGCGCCGTGGGGATTGTTAAAAGAGAATATACGAGGTTCAAGTTCAGGTACGCTGTAACCACAATGTGGGCAGGCAAATTTTTCTGAGAAAAGCAGGGCAAAGTCATCCTCTTCATTCATGGGTAAAACTTGCGCTAAACCATCCGCTAAACGTAACGCTGTTTCAAAAGATTCCGCTAGGCGTTGTTTAATATCATCACGTACTTTAAAGCGATCTACAATCACTTCAATATCGTGTTTTTTGTTTTTTTCTAATTGAATAGTGCCATCTAAATCGTAGATTTTTCCATCAATTCGAGCACGAATAAAACCTTGTGCTTGAAGCTCATCCAGTAGATGAATATGTTCGCCTTTTTTGCCTCTCACAATTGGAGCAATCAGTAAACATTTACTGCCTTCGGGCAAGCTCAGGGTATGGTCAACCATTTGGCTAACGGTCTGAGCTTCTAAGTCACAGCTGTGTTTAGGGCAGCGTGGTGTACCTGCTCGAGCATAAAGTAGACGCAAATAGTCGTAAATCTCAGTAACGGTTCCAACGGTTGAACGTGGGTTGTGAGAGGTGGATTTTTGTTCAATCGAGATCGCTGGAGATAGACCTTCGATATGGTCGAGATCGGGTTTTTCCATGACTGATAAAAACTGTCGGGCATAGGCAGAAAGAGATTCAACATAACGGCGCTGACCTTCCGCATAAATCGTATCAAATGCCAATGAAGATTTACCCGAACCGGATAAACCCGTTATCACAATTAATTTGTCTCTGGGTAATGTGACATCAATATTTTTTAAATTATGGGTACGAGCACCGCGGATAATAATTTCTTCGAGCATGATAAGAGCGACCGTTTATTTATCAATCAATCATTATAACAAGAATTCAGACGCTGAATCGTTCGCTGTGAATGAAAAGGTTGAGGTTGGGGCAAGAGTGTTTATATCGTCTTATTTACAATACAAAAATGACTGTCTGCATTCAATTCAATGCTAAGGGTTTTGTCTGCGAGTTCTGTCATCTGCTCATAAAACGAAGATTTTACTATTCGATAATTTTGCGGGGTCAGCTCTAGCAACATACCTTTAAAGCCGGTGTTATTGAGCAGTTCCCACCATTGGTTGATGCTCATTGGGTAACGAATGACTTTTTTTGTTATTTCAACAATATCAACTTTGGCAAGCTTGCAGAGATGTTGAATATCTTGAGGTTTGCGTAAATTTTGCCAACGGCTTGGAACATAGTCGAGCGCGCTGGTTGAGCCATGCTTTCTAAGAAGGCTGAGAATAATATCGTTTACTGGACTAAATTCCTTGTCTGTGAATGAAGTAAATATGATAAAGCCAGAATCAGTCAGAAGCTGGTGTAGTTTTTGCAAAACATTATGAGCTTTTGGCAAAAAGAAAAGTGCATAAGAGCAGGTGATGACATCGTATTTTTTGTTAAGACTAAGCTGGGTAATGTCTGCGGTAAAAAAGTGGATGTTTCGAATATGTTGATTGAGTGCATTATCACGTGCTTTATCAAGCATGCCTTCAGCAATATCACAGGCCTCAAAATTCGCAGAATGGAGCTTGCGAGCACATTCAATTACAACATTGCCCGTTCCGCAGGCCACATCTAGTACTCGGATGTTTTCCTGCTTATTACGATGCTGTATGAGTTTGACGACATTTTGAGCGGATGTTTTAAAAAATGCGATTTGGTCGTATTGATTTGCCACATCGTTAAAGCTAGATTTAGCATACTCTTGTTCAGTCTGTTTCATAAGGTCTCGTAATGTTTATGCAAACTAGGGCAGATATAAATAGTTAGCAGGCCTGCTGTGTTTTTTTCTAGCGTTAATTTGGTAATAAAATGGTACCTGAAATAGTGATGTTCAACTTACTTTGCCCAGCCTTAACGGTGGGTGCAGCTATGTCTGAAGCCATCATCGCCATTTTGGATCTTGCGTACATTGGGCGGGGCGAAATGGTGTTAGGCATATTAATGCGTGTTTCTAATATCTTATAGGATGGAACTTGAAACCCTTGTGCTATAAGGTTTGCTTGATTTCGATATTTCAAAATCGCTCTTTCGGTAAGTTGTTAAAGGATTTTATCTTGCAATGCATCCGAAACACTAAATTGCATAGATTGATAAGCAAGGTAAGGTTGAATTTTGGTCAAAACTTTAACCAGGCCTGGTTTGTTTTCTAAGGTTAAAACTAAACTTTGTTGACCACGCCAATGGCTCAAAACCTGTTTTTTATAGACAGGATGAATATTATACTGAGTTGTTTGGGTAATAATGTCTGGATAAGCTTTTAAAGCTCTTACTGCCGCTTGCATTTGCAAATTAATTTCATTGGCAACAGCTTGAGGAGAAGTGCCTTCGGCAACTCGATTAAAGGTCATAGAGATACTATCGTTCGGGACATTTTGTGACTCAGTAATGGAAAACTGGACTTGATTGCCTTTTAGCTCTGTGTCATTCGCTAGAGCTGGATTAGCCACGCCAATTGAAAAATAAGCCGAAAAGAGGGTTGAAATTAAAATGTACGCCTTAGAAGTGTTTGTTGTCATTTTAAGTTCCTTTTTGTGTTTGAAGCCTACTAGGATAAAAGTTTTAATATGAAGTCGACTAAGTATTTAAGACTTGTATTGTTCGATTATAGCTTGAGTTTTTATCAAGAGTGTTATAATTTCCGGCTACTAAAATATGAATGAAATAGTTCTGTTTTTACATTTTTAAAAGGATTGAGTAAATAAAAATGATTGAAAATCCAAATGCAATGAGCCCAGTTGAAAGGCGTGCCACGTTTTCTATAGCTGGTATTTTTTCAACCCGAATGTTGGGTTTATTTATGATTTTTCCTGTTTTTGCTTTGTTTGCAGAAACAGAATTTAAAGACATAACAGGCCTGCAAATTGGTATTGCGATTGGTATATACGGTCTTACTCAGGCATTTTTACAAGTTCCTTACGGTATGCTTTCCGATAAATATGGCCGTAAACCCTTAATTATTACTGGTATGTTGGTCTTTATGTTTGGCTCAATTATCTGTGCCATGGCAGATTCGATTGAGATGATGATTGTGGGTCGAGCCATTCAGGGTATGGGGGCGATAGCCGCGGTATTAATGGCATCGGTAGGTGATTTGGTTACTGAACAATTCAGGCTAAGAGCCATGTCTATCGTTGGAATGACCATCGGTTTGTCATTTACTTTATCTTTGGTAGCAGGGCCCCTATTGGCAAGCTGGTTTGGTGTAAGAGGTATTTTTTGGACGATTGCTTTATTGGCTCTAGTCGGCGTTTTATTAGTTAAATTTGCCATGCCAGATATCGAAAAGCAAAGTTTTCAACGTGAATCTGAAGCCGATCCAAGTCAATTTAAAGAGATATTAAAACACCCTCAATTACTGCGTTTAGATTTTGGTGTGTTTGTACTGCATGCTACCTTAACAGCGATGTTTATTGTTGTTCCAATGACATTAAGAGATTCAGCAGGCCTGGATACTCCGGAGCACTGGTTTATCTATCTCCCTGTAATGATTTTATCCTTCATTTTGATGGTGCCGTTTATTATTCAGGCTGAAAGCAAAGATAGAATGAAACAAGTTTTTGTTGGTGCGATTGCTACCATTGCCATTATGCAATTGGCTTTTGTTTTTATCGAACTCAGTTTTTGGTCGTTATTCTTCATTTTGCTTATTTTCTTTACGGCATTTAATTTACTAGAAGCCTCGCTTCCTTCATTAGTGGTGAAATTGTCGCCAGCGGATAAAAAAGGAACGGCCAGTGGTGTCTACTCCACAAGTCAGTTCTTAGGCGCGGCTATTGGTGGTGCTTTGGGTGGATATTTTTATCAGCATTATGGCTATAATGGTGTCTTTATATTTACCGCTGTGCTGGGAAGTTTATGGTTATTCGCTGCCATGAGCATGGAAAGGCCACTACCGTTAAGTATTGCTTCAGTTCCAATATATCCAGTTAAAACTGAAGAAGTCGAAGCGATTCAGTCTCAGCTGCTTGCTTATGATGGAATTCATGAAGTGGTGATCTTGCCAGAAGAACAGCGAGTTTACTTTAAGATAGATAGAAAACTTGTAAATGAAGCCGCTTTGATTGATTATATTCAACAAAGCCAAACACAAAGAAATTAAATCAATTTATAAGAGAGAGCAATTGTATGCGTGGTGTGAATAAAGTCATCTTAGTTGGAACGCTAGGTCAAGATCCAGATGTGAAATATGCGGCAAATGGTAATGCTATCGCCAACTTAAGTGTGGCTACCAGTGAAGAGTGGAACGATAAAAACACAGGCCAGAAACAGCAAAAAACAGAATGGCATCGCGTGTCAATGTTTGGCAAGCTAGCGGAAGTTGCTGGTCAGTATCTTAAAAAAGGTTCTCAGGTTTATCTTGAAGGAAAATTGCAAACACGTAAGTGGCAAGATCAAAATGGTCAAGACCGTTATACAACAGAAGTTGTGCTTAGTGGTTTTGATGGCAAGATGGAAATGTTAGGTGGTGGTAACCGTCAAGGTGGAGATGCTTCTTTTGGCGGCAATGATGGTGGTTTTAATCAAGCACCTCAAGGTGGCGGTCAAGCACAAATGGGCGGTGCACCTCAACAAGGTGGTTTTAATCAGCAACCAAGACAGCAAGCGAATTCAATGGCTCAACAGAATAATGTACCGCCAATGGGTGGACAACAGCAACCAGCACAACCACAACGTGCTCCAGCTTACGCTCCAAACGATTTTGATGACGATGATGTACCCTTCTAGGCTCTACCTCATACCATAATGTAAATAAGTTTTATATAAGGTCTTTATTTTAAAGGCCTTTTTTTATTTCTGTCGAATAAGTTTTGCAAAGATAGTATGGTTTGTTGTCATGGTATAAAAGGTATCTTAAAAGTGTAAAGAAGAATGACCAAGATTAAGCAGTTTATATTGGAAGATGGAGAGAGGTTTTGTCTACTAGTATCCAATATGGATGAGATTCTTCAATTCTATCCCAACTTATTTATGATTAGTCAGTTTAGGAATGCTTTTTTGTTTTTGAAAGGCTGTAATTATCCAAATTATGAGTCTAGGGTTACTTTCTCAAGGTACAGTTAATTAATCAATAAGTAATTTGTTGCGTAAAAGAGATTATGCAGAGGATATCAGCGAATATTTGGGCACTTGGTTGGGTCAGTTTCTTTACCGATTTGGCCACGGCAATGATTAAGCCTCTCATTCCAATCTATGTTGTTTTGGTATTAAACCAGGGGATGGGTAAGCTGGGTTATGTTCTGGCCATTACCGGGTTTGTATCTTATTTGTTACGTTGGGTTGGTGGATATTTAAGCGACAGATATCACGTGACTAAGCTACTTTTGGTGATAGGGTATGGTTTATCAGCTGTTATGAAACCCTTGTTTGCATTTACAGCGATTTGGACAAGTGTTGCGGCGGTTAGTGCAACTGAACGTCTTGGTAAGGCGATTCGTAGCGCCCTAGAGATGTCTTGATTTCTGCTT
>JAUUDE010000048.1 GCA_030826915.1 Thiomicrospira sp. | reverse complement strand
CCTTGTTCGCTTACTAAAGCAATCGCTTCTTTTTTGAATTCATCTGAATACGTTCTATTTTTTCGTTTTGTCATAAACACCTCAATAATTAGGATTATTGTCCATTATTAAAGTGTCCTGTCTAATTAAACCAGTTCAATCATGCACTTTTTTTCTAAAAGGTTAGTAGAAAAAAATAGGAAAAATACGAAGTAATACGAGTTGAGTCGAACGGCTGAAATGACTGATTAATAGTTTAAAGAGCCTGTTTAATCGCATCCGTTAATTGTGTATCGCTTAATGTTACAGAGTTACCGAGCATACTTCCGCTTCTACAATTTTGCATAATAGGCGTTATGTTTGTCTCATTTAAACCGTATTTACCTAGGCCTTGTGGTGTATAACGCACAGCATAATCCTGCAAAAGCTTGATAAGTTCTGCCAATTGCTCTTTTGGAGAGAGCTCGGGTTTAATTTTGGGGTTTAGCATATGTAGAACTTGTTGATATTTTTTCAAATTTTGTGAAGCGTGGTCATTATTTTCTTCTTGTAAGCACTCTATGTTTGCTTGAGTAATCGGTGCAAGTAAACGCGCGCAAACGATTCCGTGGGGAGCATGAAAAAAAGCACCAATAGGCCCGGCTAGACCATGAACGGCTCCCAGGCCTGCGTTAGCTAAGGTTGTGCCTGATAGCGATGCCGCTAACATTAAGTTGCAAAATCCTGATTTTTGGCGCTGTAAATCGTCGCTATCAATGTCTTCAAAAGCACCTTTAAAAAGGGTCATGCCTTGCCACGCCAAAGCATCCGTAATTGGGTTGGGTTTTAATGTTGTGTATGACTCTAGTAGTTGGGTAAAGGCATCCATACCTGTTGAATACAGGACTTCTTTTGGACAGCTTTTTAAAAGTTCAGGATCTAACCAAGCCTCTTTGGCAAGTAATTTATTGTCTCTAAATGATTTTTTAAAATGACCGATGCGTGATAAAACCGCATTTTTCGTGGTTTCACTTCCTGTACCCGCGGTTGTGGGAACCGCAATAAAAGGGCAGGTTTCCACGTGAAACGGTTTGCCTTTTCCAACTCCTTCAAGATAATCCATAACGGATGTTTGACTTGGGATTAATCCTGCAATGGCTTTGGCGGCATCTAAAACACTGCCACCGCCTAAGCCGATAACAATGTTTGTATCTGCATCACATTGTTGCGTAATTTCATCAACAATGTCGGGAGAAGGTTCGCCAGAAACAGTAAAGTGTTTTATGTGTGAGTGAGGTTTGATAGCCTGGTATAGCAAATCTGCAAATTCGCCTGGTTGTGCCAGCGTTTTTCCTGAAATAAGCACAATTTTTTGGTGTTTGGCTTGTTGTAAATTTTCAATCAGTTGTTGTCGAATTCCCCAACCAAAATGAATATGAGGCATGGGTGCAAATTCAAAATTGTTGATTGTGTTAGTCATAAAGGAATCCGTAAATCAGTAAGGTTTTTATTGAGTTGTCAGTTCTTTTTAAGAAAAGATTTTAGGTTGGCAAGATGGGCATTGCCCGTTTCCAACTGTTCTTCTTTAGAAACGACTACGCCTGGTTTGCCTTCCCATTGTAACGACTCTTCGGGAAGTTCTTCTAAAAATCGACTGGGTTCGCAACGCATGTCTTCGCCATATTTTCTACGTTTGGTCGCATAGGTCATGGTTAAGGAGCGTTGTGCACGAGTAATGCCAACATAAGCTAAACGTCGCTCTTCTTCAAGGCCTGGTGATTCTAAGTTCTGTTTGTGTGGCAGTAACTCTTCCTCCATACCAATTAAGAAAACGTGGGGAAACTCTAAACCTTTGGAAGCATGCAGGGTCATAAGGCTAACCATATCATGCTCTTTTTCGGATTCATTACGTTCCATCATGTCCATCAATGCCATGTGAGTGACAATGGTTTCTAAACGTTTCTCTTCGCCGTCTTCGGTTATGGCTTTGTTGACAATGCGTTCAATCCATAAAATCAAATCACGCACATTATTGATTTTTCGTTCGGCACTTTTGGGGTTGCTGGCATTTTCGTGAATCCAGTTATCGTATTCAATTTGTTCTACCAATTGACGAACAAAAGAAGGTACCTCTTCACCTTGAGCCCCATCCGCTTGCTGAACCCAGCTGAGGAGTTGTTCGCCAAAGTACTGTACTCGTTTTAGGGCTTTGTCAGATAAAATGGTGGTTAAACCAAACTCTTGAGTGGCATCAAACAGGCTGATATTACGACTGGTTGCATAGGTGGCGAGTTTTTCTAATGTTGAAGCGCCAATCTCACGTCTTGGCGTATTTACTATTCGTAAAAAAGCGGCATCATCATCTGGGTTAACAATGATGCGCAGGTAACTCATAATGTCTTTTACTTCAGCATGGTCAAAAAACGATTTACCGCCAGAAATCACATATTGAATATTCTGTTCACGTAAAGCACGTTCCATTAAGCGTGCTTGGTGATTACCTCTGTATAAAATGGCGTAGTCACGGTTTTTTGTTTTGTTTTTGAATTTGTGCACAATAATTTCAGAAACCACACGTTCTACTTCTTGGTTTTCATTGGCGCAAGCAATCACTCGTAACGGATCACCCGCCCCCATTTCACTCCATAAGCTTTTTTCAAAAACGTGTGGGTTATTGGCAATTAATTGGTTAGCGGATTTTAGAATACGGTTAGTAGAACGATAGTTTTGTTCAAGTTTAATCAGTTCTAAAGCAGGAAAGTCTTCTTTGAGCAAAGCCAAGTTTTCTGGCTGGGCACCACGCCAAGCGTAGATGGATTGGTCATCATCTCCCACCACGGTAAAACGAGCTTGTACGCCAACTAGATATTTAACCAGTGCATACTGAGAAGCATTGGTGTCCTGATACTCATCCACCAATAAATAGCGCACTCTGTTTTGCCATTTTTGCAAAATTTCAGGGTTTTCAGCAAACAGTTTTACAGGCAGTCCAATTAAATCATCAAAATCTACCGCATTGTAAGCGTGCAACTGTTTTTGATAGGCCTGGTAAAGAATTGCACGCGCTTTGTCTTGTGCATCTTCGGCTTGATTAATGGCTTCTTCTGGAGAAACGTGGGCATTTTTCCAGTTTGAAATATCCCATTGCACACCATCTAAAAAATCTGGATCTAAAGTCTGTTTATGCATCAACTCTTTGAGAATTTGCGCACTATCAGCCGCATCCATAATGGAAAAGTTAGACTTATAACCTAAGGCTTTATATTCACGGCGAATAATATTTAGACCAAGGTTATGGAAGGTGGAAACATTTAAACCTGTTGTGTTTTCATCTTTTAGCAGTTTGGTAACACGCTCTTTCATCTCTTTGGCGGATTTATTGGTAAAGGTTACCGCATAAATATTATGTGCCTTAACATCGCATTGACGAATTAGGTAAGCGATTTTTTCAGTGATTACACGTGTTTTACCCGAGCCAGCCCCTGCTAAAACAAGAGCTGGCGTGTCAATGTGTTTTACGGCTTGGAGTTGTCGTTCATTTAAACTGTGCATGGGTAATCTGTAATTAACTTCTGAAGCTTACGCTTTTTAAATTCGGGATTATAGAAAAGGTACAATATGATAATTCAAATTGAACAGAAATACTTTGGGAAATAGTGTGGCAACAATAGAAGATTTAAAACAAGACTTACATATTCAAGCAAACCTAGCAGGCAAAGACCTTAAGTTTGCAACCACTTGGGGAATCTTTAGTCCAAGAGAGATTGATTCGGGAACAGAGTTGTTTCTAAAATATTTAGACATTAAAGAGGATGAAGTGGCTTTGGATATTGGCTGTGGTTATGGTCCAATAGGTTTGGCTATTGCAGCCAATGCTCCAAAAGGTCAAGTACATATGGTTGATAAAGATTTTGTTGCGGTTGATTATTCGAATAAAAATGCTCAGCTTAATAACCTGACTAATGCTAAAGCTTATCTATCGAACGGTTTAAGTGCAGTGCCAAAAGATATGCAGTTTACCACTGTGGTGTCGAATATCCCTGCCAAGGTAGGTAAAGAGATGTTAAGCATTATGTTAAGTGATGTAAATGATCAATTAGCACCAGGAGGCCAGTTTGTTGTTGTAACCATTAATGGCTTAAGACAATATATGAAGCGTAACTTTATGGAAGTCTTTGGTAATTACGAAAAGGTTAAGCAGGGCAAGGACTATACAATCTCACGTTGTATCAAACAGTAATAAGTCGACTCTGAATAACTACTTTAAATTATGGCAAAGCCGCTTTTCCTCAACAAGGCAGAATTTTGAAATGCTATCTAGATAACATAAGAGATTCTAACGCAGTTGAGGGAAAACTGGCGCAGCCCCTTCGGGTGGGCGTTTAAGCAGGCATGCTCGTTGTTGTGACTCTTGGTAAGGAAATAATCCTTAACTGCAATCCACGCCTAGAGCCTACCTACTTAAACGTCCCACATAATTTTAAAGTAGTTATTCAGGGTCGACTAATAAGGCTTAAAAATTTTATTACCAGGCCTAGTAATATTACTTTGGCGTATCATCAATAAATCATTACAATGCAGGTACACATTTCATTCTGTATTTTGAGTTTTTTAGGAGAATAAGCGAATGTCGCTATTAAATTTAAGTTTTAAGCCAAGTTTTGTGGTTCTGTTTACTTTAATGTTTGGCTTGTTATCGGTTTCTTATGTAGCCGAAGCCAAACGTTTTGGTGGTGGAAAAAGTTTTGGTTATAACAAACAAGTTGCCCCCAAGTCTTATAACACAGCACCTAAAGCAAAACCGGCTAAACCCGCCGCTGTAGGAACAACTTCTAAACCAGTATCTGGTGCTTCAAAATGGTTAGGGCCTTTAGCAGGCTTGGCGGCTGGTGGTTTATTGGCGGCGATGATTTTTGGTGATGGTTTTGAGGGTTTACAGTTCTTTGATATTTTGTTGTTTGCTTTAATTGCATTTGTGCTCTTCAAATTGTTCTCACGCAAGGTTCAAAATAAGACGCAAAGTGCTTATCAGGGCGCTTCTGAACATCAGTATTCAGAAGTTAATGCACAAAAGAATGCGCAAAATCACGTTTATCGTCAAACTCATAATGAAGCTCTAACTAACCAGAGTTCAAATAACAGCACAAATTTAACAGGTTCAATTTTTGGTGCTGATTTAGACGAAGGTGTTGGCCAAGGTGTCAGCGAAAATGCTCAATTTTTAAGTGAGATTCCAGCTTGGTTTGATGAACAAGGTTTTGTTGAAGGGGCTAAATCGCACTTTATGGCTTTGCAAAAAGCTTGGGATAATGTGGATTTATCTGAAATAGAATCTTACTGTACGCCAGAGTTATTTGCCGCACTTCAAAAAGAGTTGCGTGGTGTGAAGGCTGGCGATAACCATACGGTGGTAGATACATTGAACGCAGAAATTGCGGCTATGGCGATTGATGGCGATTATTTTATTGTTAGTATTCGTTTTAGTGGCTTTATTCAAGAAGATGCCGTGCAAGGTGCGCACGCCTTTAATGAGATTTGGCATATTCGTCGTTTAGCCAATGATGAAGGTGATTGGCAAGTGGCAGGTATTCAACAGGCAAATGCTTCGTTATAATTGAGGTACATAGGTAGTTATTAAGAGTCGACTAAACAACTTAACTGAGGTGGTTTTATGCGGTCATGGTTTCGACTTATTATCATAAGATAGCGATTGTCACCAAACAGAATGTGAAAATTACAGGTTCTGGATCATTGCGTCCGCTTGCATCAGACCCAGATAATAAATGCCATTTACGCAATGTATATTTGTATATTCACAAAGACTCCCCTGTTGATGCTCGGCAGTTAATTAAAGACTATGTTGTACCTGGCAATATCAGTCAGGTATTAGTACAGATATATAACGATAAACCAGAAGGCAAAGAATTACCGATTGCTGAAAAGGTATTTTCTGGGTTGTAAGTTAGCCGTTTTTGAAAACGTGCTGTTTTAGTGGTTGTTTTGAGGCCTGGTTAATACCAGGCCTTTTTGTTTAATGAGTGTTTTAAGATGCAAAAAAAGACAAGTTCATCTTTAGGTTTTGATTTTTCACAATTTGAATATGCTCATGGAAAGCCAAAGTTTAAGGGGCTTCTCAAGTCCACACCAGAAGATTTTATAGTAGAAGAGCAGATACCTTATTCCTTGTCAGGGGAGGGAGAACATCTTTGGTGTTGGATCGAAAAACGCGGTGAAAACACTGACTGGGTGGCAGAAAAGCTAGCAAAGTGGGCAAATACCTCAAAAGTAAATGTGGGTTATGCAGGAAAAAAAGACCGACACGCAATTACTCGACAATGGTTCAGTATTCAGCTACCAGGTTTGGTGGATCCTTGTGTTGAAACGTTTGAATTAAAAAATGTGAAAATCTTAAAAACCATTAGGCACAATAAAAAACTCCAGAAAGGAGCCTTGGCAGGTAATCATTTTAAAATTGCTCTGCATCATATCCAGTCAGCAAATGCTGATGAGTTCGATCATTCAGAATTACAAACCTACATTAACCAAAGAATGCAGCGCATAGGTCAAATGGGCGTGCCAAATTATTTTGGTGAACAGCGTTTTGGTCACCAGGGTGGGAATTTATTAGAAGGCCAAAAGTTACTCTCAGGCGATAACTTAAAAGTTAGTCGTCAGCGCAACCGTCGTAAAAAGGGTAAAAGTCGAAATCAACAGGGCTTGTATATTTCAGCGATACGGTCTTGGATGTTTAATGCGTTTTTAAGTCAGCGTATTCAAGCAGGGTGTTGGAATAAACCTATTGAGGGTGATGTACTTTTAAGTTCTGATGCAAATAAGCTTGTTGTTACAGAAGATGATCAAGCCCATTTAGAAGCGCTTGAACAAGGCGAGTATTTTGTATCGGGTGCCTTGTTTGGTGATGGTAAGCTGGAGACGCATGGCAAAGCGTTTGAATTAGAAAATTCGGTTATGCAGACTTACCAGGCCTGGTGTGATGGGTTGGCAAGTAACCGAATTCAGCCAAGTAGAAGAACGACTGTGCTTTTACCACAACAGTTAACCTGGAAATTGCTTCAGACAGAACAAGGTGTTTCTTTGGATATGAACTTTTATTTGCCTGCAGGCAGTTTTGCAACGATGGTGCTAAGAGAAATTATTCAAGTTTATGAGGCCAAGCGTTAGAGCCAATTTATGTTAAACAAAAATCAGTCCCTAAACAAAAACCGCCTATAAATGGCGGGTTTTTTGAGTTAGAAAATAATTGTTCAGCTCGCATATTAAAACTCTGACCATTCGTCATTACTATTAGCAGTTTGAGTTAGAGTTTTTGTCTTTAGATTATTAGAGCTTGCTGCGTTCGATGAGGCTTTAGGAATAGGTTTTGCCATAATGCGCGCAACAGGTGCAGAGTGAGAAGAGACAGTTCCTCCACCATTAGCAAGATTACGTTCCATAGCATTAATTAAATCAATAACATCGTTACTACGACCTTCTAGTTTAGCCATCTCTAAATTGGCGGTTTCAATATCACCAATATCTTTAAGCTCTAGAATTTTACCAATAAAACTATGCAGTTCATTATGAGCACGTTCTAAAGCCTGATAGGATGGCATGGATTGAAAGGCTTTACCCTGACCATAAATCCATTTTCCTAAAGCACAGGCCGAACCATCAGATGCTGTGTTTCGATCAAATTGAATATCTACCTCATTGATATAAGCTCTCACTTTAACACGCCATTGTCTATGGCCTCTTCGAGCTTGAGCAAAGTCAAAGTTACCTGATTGCAGTGCTGTAGTGAGAGAAAGCGCATCTGCATTAACCTTAAACTGTTGAATATTGTTGGACATACTTTCCGACATGTTCCCAAGCTCTTCAGCTGTAGCGGCGGTTTCTTCTACCAAGGCGGCATTTTGTTGTACCGCACTGTCAATTTGCGTAATGGCCTGGTTAACAAGACCAACGCCTTCACTTTGCTCGGCACTTGAATTGGCAATTTCTTCAATGATTAAGTTAACATTGTTAATAGATTCAACAATGCCATTCAGCGAATCACCAGAACCTTTCACATGCGCGGTACCTTCAGACACTTTTTTAACCGTGTCCTCTATAAGTTGGCGAATGTCTTTAGCGGCATCGGCAGATTTTTGAGCAAGGGTTCTAACCTCTCCTGCTACCACGGCAAAACCTCGACCATGTTCACCGGCACGCGCTGCTTCTACCGCTGCATTTAGCGCCAATAAGTTGGTTTGGAATGCAATGCTGTCAATTAAGCTAATGATGTCATTAATTTTTTGGCTTGATTCATTAATTTGTTCCATGGCATTTATGGCATTTATGGCATTGTCCATAACTTGAACGCCGGATTTAGCTAAGTCTGCTGAAGTATGTGTTACCTCTGAGGCTTGTTGTGCATTTTCGGCATTTTGTTTGACCGCAGCGGTCATTTGTTCCATGCTGGAAGCGGTTTGTTCAAGTGAAGCGGCTTGATTTTGATTGCGCTCATTCAAATCAATACTACCTTGATAGATTTGTTGAGATCCACTACTGACGTTGTCAACCGCCGTTTTAGTTTGTGCTATTAAAGAACCAAGGTTGTCTACGGCCACATTTAAGCTGTCTTGCATAACGGCAAAACGTCCTAGGAATTCACCGTGAATATGTTCAGTTAAATTTCCTTCAGACAGAGCAAGAGCAATGGAAACAGTAGAGTTAATAGGTTTTTCAATATTTTCAAGTAATTGGTTAATGGATTCACTTAATTGACGAGCCACACCTTCAGTACGAGAAACATCAATACGGCGATCAAGCAGACCTGCTTGGGCGGCATTAATCGCTTCATCTACCTGTTCAATCAGTTGCACTTCTGCCGTTTTGTCTTGCCACTCAACAACTGTTGTTGTTTTGATTCTTGCTCGGTTAAATACTGGTATTACATTTAAATCTAAATGATAATCGGCAAGAATAATTTTTGCCTTAGTTGGTTCTTTAATCGAATCCAACATAGCACGGTTATGTGCTGGATTTTTGTGGAATATATCAATATTTGAGCCTATAATTTCTGAGGTTTTGAAGTCCGGCATAACCGTTTGGATTTTATGCTCACGACTTTCAAAGAACGCTTTCATAGCATCGTTCATATAGATGATATTTAAATTATTGTCAGCAATTAAAACATTGGATTCAATTTGATCCATGGCTGTTTGTAGTCGATTTGCATTATCTAACTGATATTGTGTTTCTTCGTAACGTTCTTGTGCCGATAGTGCCGTGGTTCTAATAGCACTGCTGAGTTTGCCATCAAATGTTGTAGGGTCAAACCAAGTATTATTGTCTATGTTTCACCGCCAGCAATACTACGTAAGGTAGCTCGTTTGAAGCGATCATCTTTTAATTTAAGTAAGCCATAGATGTAGGGTGGCAACAGCCCAAAAATGCCTACTGCAATCATTTCCAGCAAGCTGTGACCATCTAATTTTGCATAAATAATATACGGAATCAGGTAAAAGAAAGCTAACATGATGGTTAGTTGGTACTGTGGGTTCAGTTTAAAATAAGCGTTTTTTATGGCTAGCCAGTCTATACCTGAGTAGATACGTGCATTCTTGATTTTTGCATTACCATTATTGATGTCTTGATAGGCCTGTGTTGCCTCAGAAACTTCTTGAGGAGTGGGTTTTTCTCGCAAAGACATATAACCGCATATTTTGCCGCCAGAATAGATAGGTGTAGTATTGCCTTTCACCCAGTAAAATCCACCATTGGCACGTCTGTTTTTAACAATTTGTGTCCAGGTTGCACCCATTTTTAAAGTTGCCCATAAATCGGAAAAAACTGCCTCTGGAACATCAGGGTGGCGAATCATATTGTGAGGCTGTCCAATTAATTGAGCACGGCTAAAACCGCTAGCTAGTTCAAAAGCATCATTACATTCAGTGATTGTGCCGTTTAAATCGGTTTTAGAAACCAGAGTCAATCCTTCAGGAAGGATATATTCTTCATTAGTAACCGGTTGATTATTTCTCATGATGGATAACCTGTTTAACTGCAAAAAGATAAGTTTGGGTGTCTACACAAAAAACTTAATTAATACCTTAATAAAAACTTGGCGTTTAAAATTCAGTTTATGTTGAACAGTTCTATTACAAGTTGTGTAAGCAAAGAATTTGCCAAAAAACGATAATCCTTGATTTTTATAGGTAAGTATTTATTTAAATAAATTAACTAAGCTGTGCTAGCATGATTGCTTTAAAGTATTTTGTAGCTTAATGAAGAAACGAGAGTCTTATTATAAATAAGAGCCTCCAATTTAACTTTAATTCAATATAGATTTGTTTTGGAAAAAATTAGCACAGATGAGTTATAGACAACGTTTCATGAATACCTTATATAACTGGGCGTATTATCTAAAATTACCTGTAATATTTTGGATTTTAATGTCAGGCTTTGCTCTGTCTCTTTTTGGTCTTACAACATATATTGTTAATGAAAAAGAGTCTCAAATATCTCAAGAAGCTAAAATTTCGACCATAGGGCTGGCCACTTTTGTAGCAGATTATGTTGAAAAAAATAAATTATTAATTAAAGCCATTACTTTTCACCATCAAGATAGAATTCTTAAACTCTCTAATGGGGGCGGCTACCCATATGATTTAGCAGAGATTCAAGATGATATTGGGCTTTTATTTCCTCCTGAAACTGAGTTCGCTGTATTAAATCGAGATGGCAAAGTGATTGTTAGCGGTCATCACCCTGTGAATGAGACCAGTCAGTCTCAAATTAAGCATTTAATGGCTAATACACCAAGTTTTACCACCCAATTACGAGCGCATCAATCTGAAAATGGTGATTTTCATTTTGATATTCTTGCCCCAGTTTTAGTTGCAGATAAATTGGCAGGTTTATGGGTCAAGCACTCTTTTTCATCCTTAGCAAAGTTAATTTCAGATATCAATATTCATGAATATGATTTGGTTTTAACCGAATCAAGAGAGCCTTTTAAGATTATTATAGGTAACAAAAACATACAAAACACGGAGCTTAAGGGATGGGAAAAGTTCTTTTACATATTTAGTCCAATCAGTGAGAAACAGACGGTTTTAGCGTTTGCAGCAGTAGAGGGCTTTGATTGGCAAGCCAGAGCGATTGTTAACGACAGTGTGATTAATCTGTTTGTACAAAAAGTCAGGGCGGCTGCTCTGCTGGCTTTTTTAATGTTATTTTTGGTGTTTGCCAGTGTGTTTATGTTTGTTAGGCATCTACAAGAAGACAGAGAAAAGTTAAAAAGAGATTCTGCTTATGATGAACTTTTTAATGCGGGGCCAACGGTTTTACTTGAAAAGAATATTGATATGCGAATGTCTATATTGTACGCCTCTCCCAATGCTAAGAAGTTACTAGGTAAAAAGTCTAGGGAGTTGTTTAAGAAATCTTATTTAGACTGGATACATAAAGACGATGCCAGTTCGGTACGAAAAAAGTTATTGGATGCTTATAAAAAACGCCTTCCATCTGTTGAATTAATTTACAGGCTGTTGGATTTTGATGGTAAAAGCTATAAGTGGATTTATGATTTAAGCCATATTGTCTATAACAAAGCAGACAGGCCTGAATTACTTAGGGGGTATATCACCTCTATTCATGCACAAAAAACCGCAGAAAAAAATGCGACTGACCTTATACAATCTGTTCCTGAAGCGATTTTTATTGTGAATTTATCAGGATGTGTTGTTGATACAAACCAACAGGCAGAAAGCTTGTTAGGTCTGAAAAAAGATAAGATTAAAAACGGCTTGTTTACCGATTATTTAGAGCCTACCACTTTGCATGAATATGAGGATATGCGCCGTTGTTTTCTAAAGGATGAAGAGAGTTTGCGAGGCGGTGCTTTTCCTTCGGGCTCTTTAATTATGTTTAATAATCGTGGGCAAAAAGTACCTGTTGAAATCAGTTTTAATCAAATTGAACTTAACCGCGAAATACTTTTAATACAGGTTGTGCGGGATGTAACAATTCAAGCTCAAACTCAAAATCAGATGCGTTTAGCTAAAGAGCAAGCCGAGGCCTTGGCAAAAGCCCGTAGCCGCTTTGTTGCTTCAATCAGTCATGAAATTCGTACTCCAATGAATGGTGTATTGGGTATGACTGATTTATTGAGCGATACACCATTAAATATTACTCAGCATAAATATCTACAAGCGATTAAACAAAGTGGAGAGGTGCTGTTAAACATCATTAATGAAGTATTGGATTTTGCCAAACTGGATGAAGGCCAAGTTGTATTGAGTAAAAAGCCGTTTAGCTTGACAGGTTTAATAGATGAAACGATGCATATTGTCTCCTCTCTAGCAGAAGAAAAGGGTATTGCTTTAGAAATTGATTCTTCTCAATTGCTTCATGATGAGTTTGTTGGTGATCGCGTTCGTCTACAACAGATTTTACTGAATTTATTGGGTAATGCCTTGAAGTTTACTGAACAAGGTTTTGTGTCTATTAAGGTCTCTGAAACAGCCGTTGAAAGAGATTCTGATAGTTCAATGGCATCTGCAGAACTCATGGTTCAAGTTAAAGACACGGGAATTGGTGTTGCTGAAGAGAACCAAATTCGATTATTTGAGTCTTTTACGCAAGCAGAAGAAAATACATCGAAAAAGTTTGGTGGAACAGGCCTTGGTCTGGCTATTTGTAAGCAGTTAGTTGAGCTTATGCATGGCAATATAGGTGTTAATTCAAGTAAAGGTCAGGGTAGTGAATTTTGGATAAAAATTCCACTTCCAGTCAATGAGAATACGCTCAAACCATTGCCGACTAAACATGAAGCACAACTGGCTAAATCGCCGTTGCCATTAGCAGGCAAAACCGTGTTATTGATTGAAGACAATGAGATTAATCAGAATGTCATTGTCGCCTTTTTAGAACGTTTGGGTGCCAAGGTGGATGTAGCGGAAAATGGCTTAAAAGGGGTGGATATTTGGCGTATTTATGGACATAGTTACTCTCTTGTTCTGATGGACTGCCAAATGCCAGTAATGGATGGGTTTGAAGCCACTAACATCATTAGAAGAGAGGAGTCTATGGGACATTTTGAGCATCCTATTTCCATTGTTGCACTGACCGCTAATGTCATGCCAGAAGACAGAGATAAATGCCTGCAAAGTGGCATGGATGACTTTATTGCAAAACCAATCGAGAGAGAAGCTTTCAATTCAATAGTTGTAAAGTGGTGTCGATAAAGTAGCTATTCAGATCCGACACTGTAAATTTGTTAAAAAGAGGGAGCAATGTCTTTTACATTTAAAACGCCACTAGAAATAAGTGGCGTTATTATCGCTGGTGGACAAGGTAGTCGAGTAGGCTATCAACAAAAGGCTTTATTGCCTTATCATGGCGAGCCGATTTTAAAACCAATTTTGGCAACATTGAATTCACAGGTAGCAAAGCTTTGGATTAATGCGAATGCTGAGCTAGAGCGATATCAACCATTTAGTAAAAACCTGTTTAGTGATGAGTATCAGGACTTTCTTGGTCCTTTAGCTGGCATGCATGCCGCATGGCAACATATTGAAAGTGATTGGGCGGTATTTGTTCCTTGTGATAATCCTAACTTGCCGGAAGACTTTGTTGAACGTTTAATCAACGCTTATCAAAAAAAGCCAAATCCTATTGTTGTGGTAGATGATGGTGAAAGATTGCAGCCTTTATATCTTTTGATGCATCGCTCAATGGCAGAGTCTCTAGGCAAAGCCATTGATATTGGTCACCTAAGTGTGAATCGCTGGGTTAAGGAGAATGATTTTACGGCAGCAAGTTTTGCAGATTGCTGTCCAAAAGCATTTCAGAATATGAATACACTTGATGGTTTTGATAGAGATAAAATGGATTAAAAACGAAGTATTGGCTTATACACCCAGGCCTGCTCGTTATTAAACTAATCTATTTTAAGTGTAAAAAATTAAATTTAACCTGATAGTACAGAAAAATTAATTATTTATTAGCTGCCTTTGCATCTGGAAGTTATAAGTTCGTCAATGAGCTTTGCATTTGAGAAAATGCATTGGCAAACGCCCAAACTCCCCTTGGAATAAATGGTGCAAAGTTCTTAGCGTAGAGAACGATTAAGCAATCTCGACTGTTCGAAGCTGAGCTTGCTCAGCAAGTTGCGAGATTGTCTCGGCTCTTCAGCCGAGTTCTTCGTTTCAGTGAATAGCTTAGAACTTGCCCATTTATGGAGTGGGGTGCCCTTTTTGTCTTGTCTCTCCGCTACGCTTCAGCCAAGTTCTTCGTTTGGTTACTATTTTTTTAGGCAAGTAAACGAAGAACTCGGCTGCAGAGACGAGAAAAATAGT
>JAUUDE010000046.1 GCA_030826915.1 Thiomicrospira sp. | reverse complement strand
TTCTTTTTTGAATTCATCTGAATACGTTATATTTTTTCGTTTTGTTATAAACACCTCAATAATTAGGATTATTGTCCATTATTAAAGTGTCCTGTCTAATTAAACCAGTTCATGTTTCAAAAGCCATTAGGCTTTCACCTAAAGACACAACAAGGGTAAGTTCAATGTTCAGTTCCTTTAACCAGCCTTTTTCTTTTGCATAGAATAAATGAGTGTAGCCTACCCATGGGTTGGCCAAGATTTTGATCGGTTCAACTGGTGTTTTAGAACACCCAAAGAGGAGGGTTGTGACAAAAGCAATAATGAGAAAGCGGCTGAAAACAAACATTTTGTTACATCCTTTACTTCTTTTAAAGTGCTGAATCTTATGAGTAAAAGTTAGTATATACTAATTAAATCGCACAATGGTTAAAAATGTATGTTTAATTTTTAAAAGTCTCAAAAAAATTAACAAAAATTTACGACATTGCCTTGAATTTCAAAAAACCATCCCTTATAAAGCTTCGGACTGAAAATTTTATCGGAGAATACGAATGTCTGAAAAAGAACAAAAACTGAATGACGAATTAGAAAACCAAACCGCTGAACAAACTGTGCAACAAGCTGAAGAGACTTTAGAAGAAGCACAAGAAGCTGTTCAAGAAGATATTGCGGCATTGTTAGAAGAAGCGAAAGCAGAAGCGGCTAAACATAAGGATATGGCATTGCGGGTACAGGCGGACATGGAAAACCTTCGTCGTAGAACTCGTATTGACCTTGAAAGTGCGCATAAATTCGCCTTAGAAAAATTTGTAAACGCCTTGATTCCAGCAATGGATTCAATGGAAATGGGAATGGAAGCAGCCAAAAAAGAGGGGGCAACAGTAGAGAGTATTAGTGAAGGCGTTGAAATGACGTTTAAGCAGTTATTAGATGTGTTGCAAGAGTTTAATGTTGAGCGTATTGACCCAACAGGTGAAACATTTGACCCTAAATTGCATGAGGCGATGACAATGATTCCTTCACCAGAACATGAAACAAATACGGTCGTGGATACCATTCAAAAAGGTTACACATTAAATGACCGTTTAGTTCGTGCAGCAAGGGTTGTTGTGGCTCAATAGAGTATTGGTATTACGGTATTTATTGGTCGTTTTAGTAAAAAATGAATGCAAACCAAAAAAATACAAAAAAAATGAATTTTAGACTTGAAAGCATGAATTACAGCCTTATATACAAGTCAACAAACAATTATTATTTTAAGAATTAACTTAATTAAGCAGGTTTGGGTAAAGGTTTAAATAACCAGGACTGCTAACGTTAAGTTTGCAATTTGGAGTGAATCAAATGGCTAAAATTATTGGTATAGATTTAGGAACCACAAACTCATGTGTGGCGGTTATGGAAGGTAAGGACGTAAAAGTTATTCCAAATGCGGAAGGAGCTCGTACTACACCTTCTATTGTAGGTTACACTGCAGACGGTGAAGTTTTAGTTGGTGATTCAGCTAAACGTCAAGCCGTCACAAACCCAGAAAATACAATTTTTGCAATCAAGCGTTTAATTGGTCGTCGTGCTGATGATGCGGTTGTAGAAAAAGATAAAGCAATGGTGCCTTATGCGATTGTAGCCGCAGATAATGGTGATGCATGGGTTGAGGTAAATGGTAAAAAATTATCTCCACAAGAAGTATCTGCAAAAACATTAATGAAAATGAAGCAATCAGCAGAAGACTATCTTGGTCATGAAGTAACAGAAGCGGTTGTAACTGTGCCTGCTTACTTTAACGATGCTCAGCGTCAAGCAACCAAAGATGCTGGTAAAATTGCTGGTTTAGAAGTTAAGCGTATTATCAATGAACCAACTGCTGCAGCGCTTGCATATGGTATGGATAAAGTGACTGGCGACAGCAAAATTGCGGTTTACGATTTAGGTGGTGGTACTTTCGATATCTCTATTATTGAAGTAGCTGACTTAGACGGTGAAAAACAAGTAGAAGTATTGTCTACAAATGGTGACACTTTCTTAGGTGGTGAAGATTTCGATAACGTTATCGTTGAATACATTGCTGAAGAATTCAAAAAAGACCAAAACGTTGATCTTAAATTAGATAAGTTGGCTTTACAGCGTGTTCGTGAAGCGGCAGAGAAAGCAAAAATTGAGCTTTCTTCACGTGAGCAAACAGACATCAACTTACCTTACGTAACAGCGGATGCAACTGGACCTAAGCACTTAAACATGAAAATTACTCGTGCTAAGTTCGAGTCTTTGATTGAAGATTTAGTTAAGCGTTCAATTGAACCATGTAAAACAGCACTTAAAGATGCAGGTCTTTCAGCTTCTGAAATTGACGATGTTATCTTAGTGGGTGGTTCAACTCGTGTACCAATGGTACAAGCTGCGGTTAAAGAGTTCTTCGGTAAAGAGCCTCGTAAAGATGTAAACCCTGATGAAGCAGTAGCTATGGGTGCGGCGATTCAAGGTGGTGTACTTTCTGGTGATGTTAATGACGTACTTCTATTAGACGTGACTCCTTTATCTCTAGGTATTGAGACAATGGGTGGTGTTATGACTAAGTTAATCGAGAAGAACACAACCATCCCAACACGTAAATCGCAAGTATTCTCTACAGCAGAAGATAATCAATCTGCCGTAACGATTCATGTTGTTCAGGGTGAACGTGAAATGGCTTCTGGAAACAAATCATTAGGTCAATTCAACCTAGATGAGATTCCACCAGCACCACGTGGTACGCCTCAAATCGAAGTAACATTTGATATTGATGCAAACGGTATTTTGAATGTATCTGCTAAAGATAAAAATACCGGTAAAGAGCAGCACATCACTATCCAAGCGTCTTCTGGTCTTTCTGAAGAAGAAGTAGAAGCAATGGTTAAGGATGCTGAAGCGCACGCTGAAGAGGATGCAAAACTAAAAGAGTTAGTTGAAGCACGTAACCAAGCAGATGCAATGGTTCACGCAACTCAGAAAATGGTGAAAGATGCTGGTGACGCTGTTGACGCCGCTGAAAAAGAAGCGATTGATACTGCGATTAAAGCAGTTGAAGAAGCAATTAAAGGTGACGACAAAGCTGCCATTGAAGAGTCAGTTGCTAAGTTAACTGAAGCAAGCCAGTCTGTTGCTCAAAAAGCGCAAGCTCAGCAACAAGCAGGTGGTGAACAAGCTCAAGAACAAGGTTCTACTGATGCGGCAGATGACGATATCGTAGATGCGGAGTTTGAAGAAGTAGACGATAAAAAGTAATTTGCTCGTCGCCTAGCAGGCTGTTAGCGTGTGGCTGCTGTGTTGGGAAGTGGTCACGTACATTTGTACGCTCACTTTATCTCCACGTAAGGAGGGTATTTCGCATGGAGCCATGGATGGCGGTACGATCCCGCCTTGTATCTGTAACGCTATCAACTTACTATCCAACAGCAAATGGTTTTCGAGTTGTTGTTTAAACAACTTGTCTAAAACTGTATAATCGGGCGACTTTATAAGTTGCCCGTTTTTATTTATAAAATAACCCATTTTGATTTTCTATTTAAAAGTAACCAGGCCTGGTAGGTTCGGTTTTTTCTAAATAGAACTTTGAATTAAACCCATTTAAACACGCACAAGCGTAATACGAGAGATCGATGAGTAAAACTTGCTACTACGAAATCCTGTCCGTTACTAAAACGGCTTCTGAAGGTGAAATTAAAAAAGCTTACCGCAAAATGGCGATGAAGTATCACCCAGACCGCAATCCAGGTGATGCTGAAGCAGAAAATAAGTTTAAAGAAGCGGCTGAGGCTTATGAAGTGTTATCAGATGCACAAAAACGTGCGACTTATGATCAGTTTGGTCATGCTGGTTTAGAAGGTGGTCAAGGCGGTGGCGGCTTTGGCGGCGGTGGTTTTGGAGATTTTGGCGATATCTTTAGTGAAATGTTTGGTGGTGGTTTTGGGGGCCAAAGAGGGCCACAACCTGGTCAAGATTTACAGTATGAGTTAGAAGTTTCTTTGGAAGATGCGGTAGCTGGTACTACGGTAGATATTCGTATCCCAACTAAAGATATTTGTGATGCTTGTGATGGTACAGGAGCTGAACCAGGTAGTGAAGTTGAAACCTGTCCTACCTGTCATGGTGCGGGTCAAGTACGTATGCAGCAAGGTTTCTTTGCTGTAAACCGAACTTGTCCAAGTTGTCATGGTTCAGGAAAACTCATCAAAACGCCATGTAAAAAATGTCGTGGAGAAGGCTATACACACGACAATAAAACATTGTCAGTCAAGATTCCAGCAGGTGTCGATAACGGAGATCGTATTCGCTTACAAGGTGAAGGTGAAGCAGGCGAGCCAGGTGCACCACGAGGTGATTTATATGTACGAATTCGTGTTAAACAACATAAAATCTTTGAGCGTGATGGTAATACACTTTATTGTGAGCTGCCAATTAGTTTCTCCACAGCGGCATTAGGTGGGTCGATTGACGTGCCTACTTTGGGTGGTAAAGCCAGTTTAAAAATTCCGGCAGGCACGCAATCTGGTCAACGTTTCAAGTTATCTGGTAAAGGGGTTAAATCGGTTCGTTCTTCAAGCATTGGCGATATGATTGTACTTGTAAATATTGAAACACCTGTTAAGTTAACAGCACGACAAAAAGAGCTGTTACAAGAGTTTGATGAAAGTTTGCAAGGTAAACACCATAAACAGCATAGCCCGCAAGCTCATAGTTTCTTTGACTCGGTAAAGTCTTTCTTTACCGGTGATGATGACGATAAAAATGCATCAAGAAAAGATAAAGACGAGCCTTGGAATTAGACTAAAACATAAAGGATTTTAGATGAGAGTTGCAATTATTGGCGCTTCAGGGCGTATGGGTAAAAATTTGATTGATGCTGTTAATCAGACTCAAGGACTAACAGTAAGTGCGGCAATTGAACGCCCTGATAGCTCTTTACTTGGTGCAGATGCAGGTGAGCTTGCTGGTGTTGGTAAGTTGGGAGTAAAGGTTGTTGGTTCGCTAGAATCGGTTGTCGATGATTTTGATGTCTTGATTGATTTTACAACGCCACAAACCACCGTAAATAATTTAAAAGTGTGTACTGAACATAATAAAAAGATTGTGATTGGTACAACGGGGTTTGATGAAGCAGGCCTGGCAGAAATTGACAAAGCTGCTGAACAAATTGCGATTATATTTGCCGCTAATTACAGCATTGGTGTGAACTTGTGTTTAAAACTTTTAAAGCAAGCAGCTGAAGTATTGGATGAAGGTTACGATATTGAAGTGATTGAAGGTCACCATCGCCATAAAGTTGATGCTCCATCGGGTACAGCGTTACGTATGGGCGAAGTGGTTGCTGAAACTTTAGGCCGTGACTTAAAAGAGTGTGCTGTTTATGGCCGTGAAGGTATTACTGGCGCACGCGATCCGAATACCATCGGTTTTGCAACGGTACGAGCAGGTGATATTGTTGGAGATCATACCGTGTTGTTTGCAACAGAAGGTGAGCGTGTTGAAATTACCCATAAAGCTTCAAGCCGAATGACATTTGCCAATGGTGCGGCTCGTTCTTGTAACTGGTTAGCAGGCAAAGATAAAGGCTTGTTTGATATGCAGGATGTTTTGAATCTGCGTTAATTTAGTGTTTTCCAATAATCGGTTAAATTTTAAGGCGCTCAACTAGAGCGCCTTTTTTATTGGTACTACGGGCTATTTTTAGTTATAAAATATTACTAATCGTTTTTTTATTGTTTTCAGATAACTATTTTTTGTACACAAAGAGTAAAATTATTGAGGTTTATTCTAAAAATTCATAAAAAATAAGGAAGGGTGCTCTTATGGCAAAAGATGCTAAGAAAAAAAACGCTAAACAAGCGGCTAAGAAAGCAGAAGAAAAGCTAGCAAAAAAACTCGCTAAGAAAAAAGCAGCGAAGAAAGAGGCTAAAAAAGCCAACAAGAAAAAATTAAACAAAAAGAATGCTAAAAAAGCTTTAAAGAAAAAAATAGCTAAGAAGCAAGCGGCTAAAAAACTTAAAAAGTCTAAAAAGAAGTCGACAAAAAAAGCTAAAAAATCTAAAAAGAAATAATCTATTTCTACCAATGGTTATTGCTTGATAAAAGCGCGCTCGTTTTACTAACAGCGCGCTTTTTTATTGTCCGCTATTTTGCAATAGGTAATAGTCGCTCTATATTTTTGAGCATAGGTTCAGAATCTAAGTAATTGATTTGGATTGGAATAGGGCGATTATTAATGCTTAATACCAAGCTTGGAAAACTATCTACATTGAGAGCACGATTCTGTTCCAATTCAGCAATTAATTGAGCTTGTGTTTGTTGGCTGTTTAAATCTTGGATAAATTGCTTTGTGTTTAGATTTAAGGTGTCGGCGAGCGCGATTAAAGTAGCATCATCTGATGGATTCTGTGCATGTAGGTAATAAGCTTGTTGAATAGCAAGAATCATCGCTTCTTCGTGAATATAGCCTTGTTTTCTAGCGGCGATGACAGCCCTGCAAGCGGGGTAAGTTGAACGGCTGGGTTGGCAGACATCCCAATATTTATAGTTAAATTCTGTGTTTTGAGTTTGTTGCTGGATATTTTTCCAGATAGCTTTTAATTTATCTTGTAACTCTTGCGACAAGGCTTCATCAGTGTCTGGCGCTAAGCCGCCTAATTGATACTTGATTACTAATTGATTGCCAAGTTCCCGTTTTAATTGTTGCCAAACTGGGCGAAATGCCCAGCACCAACTGCACATAGGATCATGTACATAATATAGATAGGAAAGGTAGGGTTGGCGCGTGTTGATGTTGTTGTTCTGTCGCAAATAAAATTCAACTTTTTAACAAATCATTTTTTCATGAATAACGGTATTTCTACCAGCTTCTTTAGCCGCGTAGAGGCTTTTATCCGCACGGCTAATAAAGTTTTCTAAATCATCTTCACTACCATAAAATTGCGCTACCCCAAATGAGGCAGTGATAGTATCGATTTTTTTGGAAGAGCCTTTTATGCTGAGGCGAGAGCTTTGAAGTTGTTCTCTAATTTGTTCGGCTCTTTTAGTGGACGCCTCAATTGAGCTGTTTTTAATAATAATGGCAAATTCTTCACCACCATAGCGGCAAATACTTTCATTTTCAGTTGTATCCTTTTGCATGGTTTTTGCAAAGTAACGTAAAACGCTGTCTCCAATTGGGTGACCATATGTATCATTAAACTTTTTAAAGTGATCAATATCCGTCATGATTAAACACAGCGGTTCTTCTGTTTTGCTGTGTTTAATTGTTAAATCTTGTAGAGTGCTGTTGAAGGCTTTTCGATTGCCTATTTGTGTTAAATCATCCGTCAAAGCTTCAGCGCGAGCTTCATCTAATAGTTTCTTTAATTCATTGATTTCATTACTGCTGTTTTCAACGTCATTACGAATTTTAGTAGAGCTGTTTTGCATCGTTGCAGCCGCAGTGGTGATATATTCGGCAATGTTTTCAAGCTCGTGAGTTTGGATGTTTGGTTTTTTAAGGGCTTGAGCATAGCTACCAATTTGTGTCGATTGATCTCCCATATGACTGCTAAAATCATTCATTTTATGCAGAATGCCATCAACAAACTTGCGAATGGCAAAATCATATTCGACTTCTTCTTTGCTTTCAGCCTCTTCAATAAACTGTTCATACAAACGCAAACCTAGACGGTCAGTAAAAGATTTTTTTCCACCTTTTAAGTTGTTAATTTCATTGATTAACCCTTGGTTTTTTCCTAGTTAGTATTGATACCAGACTAGATAGTTGATTGGATTAGGGTTGATTTTGGCTTCTTTAAAGGTGCTGAGAACTAGGGGGAGAATTTCATGGGATTTTTCAGGTGTATCTTTAACTTTTATCATGTTTTTTCGTTGCTTTTTATTAAGATTTAACCATAGTTGTACGTAGAATTTTTAAATTCATTATAGTAAATGTTTGGCAGATTCATAGTAGCTTACGAGATTGTTTTTTCTCTTTTATTTCTTGGTATAAGTAATCTACACGGGATATTGTTGGAGTTACTTGCTTTTTTGGCATGTTTTCGATTTAAAAAGGTTGATTGTGTAAAATGCAGTAATTAAAAGACTGGGTTAATGTGGAAAAAGTGATATTCAATTTTTTTAAGCTGAGTGTGTTGGTAAGTTTTTTTATGATTTTGTTTGGTTGCTCAAGTGCGCCTATACAAAATGTAAAGGAAACACCATTAGCCAGCCCTGTGAATTTAAATAATGGCAGTCATGTTAAAAAATTATTACTATCACAATATAGGCAGTGGAAAGGTACCCCTTATCAGTATGGGGGTACAAGTCTAAGAGGCGTAGATTGTTTTGCTTTTGTGCAGAATACTTATCGGGCAAAACTTGGTTATGCACTTCCCCGAACGACTAAGACGCAAATTAAATTGGGTAAAAAAGTGTCTAAAAGCCTTTTGCAGCCTGGGGATGTTGTATTTTTTAAGACGGGTGAAAATGCATTGCATAATGGCATCTATTTGGGTAAATCTCAGTTTATTCATGCATCTTCCAGTAAAGGTGTCACCATTTCTAATCTAAACAATCCTTATTGGCTAAGAACTTATTATCTTTCCAGAAGAATACGTTAGCGTTAAGTCCTTTTGTTTTTGATTTTAAAGAGTACGTGGGATGAAATTAAAATATAAAAATAAACTTGTTTGATATGCTTTAAGGAGCTTACTTAATGTTTATTTAATTTAAGATATTTTTGCTTTTAATAAAGTAACCTGGCCTGGTTATTTCTAAGTAAAACCAATGTTCATAAAACCAGAATATATGCGGTTTTTCATATAGACATTAAAGTGAATTTAAAGTACAATCCGCGTTAATAATTTTTGCGACTGAAATTAAGTGGTTAATTGCAATTTACGGGGTATTTAGCGGAATGATTAAGGTCATTTAGCAACACAAAAAACGGAGTGAGTCTTCTATGGAGGCTGGCTCCGTTTTTTTGTATGCGCCGTATATATTTTTGATTAACCTATTAATTCAAATTCACTTTGGATGGATGAATAAATGACACAGGCTTTGTTGGCATTAGAAGACGGCACCCTTTTTTGGGGAACTTCGCTGGGTGCGGAAGGGGAGGCAATAGGAGAAGTTGTCTTTAATACTTCCTTAACGGGTTATCAAGAAATCTTGACAGATCCTTCTTATTTCAAACAAATTGTGACTCTTACCTATCCCCATATTGGTAACGTTGGGGTGAATGCGGAAGATGAGGAGTCACCTCGCGTTATGGCTCAAGGTTTAGTGGTAAAAGATTGTCCAGTTTTGATGAGCAACTTCCGTGCTGAAAAGTCATTACCTGATTACTTGAAAGAGCAAAACGTTGTTGCTATTGCCGATATTGATACTCGTAAACTAACACGAATTTTACGAGACAAAGGGGCTCAGTCTGGTGTGATTGTTGCTGGTGAAAATATTGATGCAGAAGATGCTGTTGCCAAAGCTAAAGCGTTTAGTGGGTTAAAAGGTATGGATTTAGCGCAAGAAGTAACCACAGCTGAGACTTACGTATGGACAGAAGGTACTTGGAAGTTAGGTGAAGGCCATGCTGATTGTTCTGCAAATAACGATTTTCACGTGGTTGCCTATGACTATGGCGTTAAACGTAATATTTTGCGCATGATTGCAGATCGCGGTTGCAAGTTAACGGTTGTACCTGCAAAAACGCCAGCTGAAGATGTATTGGCAATGAATCCTGATGGTATTTTCTTATCAAATGGCCCAGGTGATCCAGAACCGTGTGATTATGCTATTGAAGCTATTCAAAAAGTATTAGATGCGAATGTTCCTGTTTTTGGTATCTGTTTAGGTCACCAGTTGCTTGCTTTGGCAAGCGGTGCAAAAACGGTAAAAATGAAATTTGGTCACCACGGTGCAAACCATCCGGTACAAGATATTGACTCTAAAAAGGTCATGATTACCTCGCAGAACCACGGTTTTGCAGTGGACGGAGAAACATTGCCTGCAAACCTAAAAGCCACACATAAGTCTTTGTTTGATGGTTCTTTGCAAGGAATTTCTCGTACAGATAAATCTGCATTTAGTTTCCAAGGTCACCCTGAAGCAAGTCCAGGACCACATGATGTGGCACCTTTGTTTGACCAGTTTATTGATAATATTAAAACCGCTAAAAACGCGTAATAGGAATTTAGAATGCCAAAAAGAAGTGATATAAAAAGCATTATGCTTATTGGTGCTGGCCCTATTATTATCGGTCAAGCATGCGAATTCGACTACTCTGGGGTACAGGCCTGTAAAGCACTTAAAGAAGAGGGTTACCGTGTGATTTTGGTTAACTCTAACCCTGCTACTATCATGACAGACCCAGAGATGGCAGACGCTACTTACATTGAACCAATTGAGTGGCAAACGGTAGAAACCATTATTGCAAAAGAGCGTCCTGATGCTATTTTGCCAACAATGGGTGGGCAAACGGCGCTGAACTGTGCATTGGATTTGGATGCAAAAGGTGTCTTGGAAAAATACAATGTTGAATTAATCGGTGCCAATGCAGATGCGATTGATAAAGCAGAAAACCGTGATCGTTTCCGCCAAGCCATGACCAAAATTGGCTTAGATATGCCAAAGTCTGCAGTAGCGCACAATATGGAAGAGGCTTGGGAAATTCAAGCTGAGGTTGGTTTCCCTACAGTCATTCGTCCATCTTTTACCTTAGGTGGTTCTGGCGGTGGTATCGCATATAACAAAAAAGAATTTGAACAAATTTGTAATTTTGGATTAGACCTTTCTCCAACGAAAGAGCTTTTGATTGAAGAATCGATTGAAGGTTGGAAAGAGTATGAGATGGAAGTGATTCGAGACACTAATGATAATGCGATTATCATTTGTTCTATCGAAAACTTAGATCCAATGGGAGTACACACTGGTGATTCAATCACGGTTGCACCTGCTCAAACGCTAACGGATAAAGAATATCAAATCATGCGTAACGCCTCTTTGGCCGTGTTGCGTGAAATTGGTGTTGAAACGGGCGGGTCAAACGTACAGTTCTCTATTCACCCAGAAACTGGGCGTATGATTATTATCGAAATGAATCCTCGAGTTTCTCGTTCATCGGCATTAGCTTCTAAAGCAACCGGTTTCCCTATTGCTAAAATTGCCGCTAAGTTAGCGGTGGGTTACACGCTTGATGAGCTTTCTAATGATATTACCAATGGTGCAACACCAGCTTCGTTTGAACCAACAATCGATTACGTTGTAACCAAAGTTCCACGCTTTACATTTGAGAAGTTCCCGCAGGCTCAAAACCGTCTATCCACTCAAATGAAATCAGTGGGTGAAGTTATGGCTATGGGTCGTAACTTCCAAGAATCGATTCAAAAAGCGTTACGTGGTTTAGAAACAGATAAGTCTGGTTTTGACGAAATCATGCCTTTAGCGACTATGGCTGAAAAAGATATTAAAGACAAACTTCGTCAAGAACTACGCAATCCAGGTGCAGATCGTCTTTGGTATGTAGCGGATGCATTCCGTGCAGGTTGGGATTTAGAGGCCGTTTTCGATAGCTCTAAAATCGACCCTTGGTTCTTATCGCAAATTAAAGAACTTATCGATATGGAAGACGACGTTAAACAACGTGGTCTTGATGCGTTAGATGAAACTTATCTGCGCAACTTAAAACGTAAAGGTTTCTCAGATAACCGTTTGGCTCAGTTACTTGATACCGATGCCGCATTTGTTCGTAAGTTCCGTCATACCTTAAATGTCCGCCCAGTCTTTAAGCGTGTTGATACCTGTGCGGCGGAGTTTGAAACTTCAACTGCTTACATGTACTCAACTTACGATGAAGAGTGTGAAGCAAACCCAACTGACAAAGAAAAAATCATGATTTTGGGTGGTGGTCCTAACCGTGTTGGTCAGGGTATCGAGTTTGATTACTGCTGTGTTCACGCTGCGATGGCGATGAGTGAAGATGGTTATGAAACGATTATGGTTAACTGTAACCCTGAAACGGTTTCTACCGATTACGACACGTCAGATCGCCTGTATTTTGAACCTTTGACACTTGAAGATGTACTTGAAATTGTTGAAGTTGAGCAGCCTAAGGGTGTGATTGTTCAATACGGTGGTCAAACACCACTTAAATTGGCCGAAGATCTTGAAGCGGCAGGTGTTCCGATTGTGGGAACATCTCCTGAATCAATTGATTTAGCCGAAGACCGTGAACGTTTCCAAAAAATCCTAAACGATAATGATTTACTTCAGCCGCCTAACCGTACTGCAACCAATGCAGACGAAGCGGCGACTCTAGCTAAAGAAATTGGTTATCCGCTTGTGGTTCGTCCATCTTATGTATTAGGTGGTCGAGGTATGGAAATTGTTTATGATGAAGAAAATCTAAACCGTTATATGCAAGCCGCAATTGATGTTTCTAATGAATCTCCAGTTTTATTGGATCGTTTCTTAGATGATGCCGTAGAGCTTGACGTTGATGCAATTTGTGATGGAGAACAGGTTGTTATTGGTGGGATTATGGAGCATATCGAACAAGCAGGGATACACTCTGGTGATTCCGCGTGTTCCTTACCTCCATACAGTATTTCTGCTGATATTCAGGACCGTATTCGTATCCAAGTTGAAAAAATGGCAAAAGCTTTAGGTGTAGTTGGTTTAATGAACACACAGTTTGCCGTTAAAGGCGATGATATTTATGTGTTGGAAGTGAATCCACGTGCCTCTCGTACTGTGCCATTTGTGTCAAAAGCGATTGGTCAACCTTTAGCGAAGATTGCAGCACGTTGCATGGTTGGGCAAAAGCTTGCTGATCAAGGATTTACTTCAGAAGTTGCTCCTGAACATTTCTCAGTTAAAGAAGCGGTTTTCCCATTTATCAAATTCTTGGGTGTGGATCCGATTCTTGGGCCAGAAATGAAATCAACCGGTGAAGTTATGGGTGTGGGTGAAAGTTTCGCTCAAGCGTATTCAAAAGCTTCTTTAGCCGCCGGTACGGTTCTTCCAAGAGCAGGAACAGCATTCTTAAGTGTGCGTAAAGCAGACCGTGACCAAGTTGTTGATTTAGCTAATAAACTGATTACCAAAGGTTTTACTATTTTGGCAACCCGAGGAACAGCGAGCTCATTAATCGAAGCTGGCATTGATTGTGAGATTGTGAATAAGGTAACAGAAGGTCGCCCTAATATTGTTGATTCTATCGTGAACGAAGAGATAGCCTTAATCGTTAATACGTCTGATGGTTCCGTTAGTATTCAAGATTCTTCCAGTATTCGTCGTGAAGCATTAATGCATAAGACTTGCTATACAACAACGATTGCAGGTGCGTTTGCAATGGTTGCTGCGATGGACTATTTAGATGATCAACCTGTAACACGTTTACAAGATATCCATTAAAAACGTGTTATAAAATCTAACGCCAAAGCTCAATTATTTAGGCTTTGGCGTTTTGCTATTTAGAGTTAAGAGAAGGGAATGGGGTTATGCAAAAGCATCCTATGACAAAAGAAGGCGCTGATGCGCTTCAAGCAGAATTAAATAAACTAAAAAAAGAAGATCGCCCACGTATTACTGAAGCAATTGCTGACGCACGTGAACACGGTGACTTAAAAGAGAACGCAGAATATCATGCTGCACGCGAACAGCAAGGCCTGGTTGAAGCTAGAATAAGCCAAATAGAAGCGGCTTTATCTCACTCACAAGTGATTGATGTGACCAAGCTTAACCCAGGTGGGAAAATTGTATTTGGTGCGACTGTGACGGTTATGAATCTTGATACTGAAGAAGAGTTGACTTACAAGATTGTTGGCAATGAAGAAGCCGATGTTAAAGAAAATAAAATTTCTGTTAATTCACCAATTTCTCGTGCATTAATAGGTAAAGAAGAAGGTGATGAAGCAACAGTGCAAGCACCAAGCGGAAATATCGATTATGAAATTGTTGAAGTACAGTATATCTAGCTTTAGGTTGTTTCGACTTCCATGTATAAACCAGGTTAGTGATTAACTAACCTGGTTTTTTTGTCTAAAGTTAGGATAAATCACATATAAATTGGCGGTGTAATTATGTCCAGATTTTCATTTATTAGAAATGAAGCAAATTATTACTCTATGAGCCTCGTTGTATATAGTTTTTTGGCAACGTTACTGATTACTTTAGGGTATTTAGTTGCTCCTGTAATGTTTGCAGAATTGGATTCCAAAAAAGCGGGTTATATAGCAGGCCTGCTATTTAATATTGGGGGGTATATTACAATCGTGCTATCACTCTTGTTGTTGAGTTGGCATGCTTTCTTGAAATTACGGATTAAGTCTAATTGGCCAAACTTAGTGGTAATTTGCATTATGGGTGCTCTATTGTGGGTTGTGTCACCGTATATGGCTAAAATTAAGGCTATTTATCCATTAGGGCTCACCAAAGACTCGGCTGATTGGTCTGTGTTTGCAAGTTTACATGGAATTTATCAGTTTGGCTATCTTATTGTAATTACAGCGTTAATTTTGGCAATGTTGCAATCGATAACCTTAATTCGGGCTTTAGTAAACAAGTAATAAATATTGTTTATAAGCATTTCATTATTTTCTAATTGAATTAGGCTTGCAATTTGATGTGAAAACAGTCAAAATTGAATAGTTAAAGCGACAAATTAAAACCTCGGAGTTTATTTTAAAATGAAAAACTTAACACTAAAAGCGTTATTCGTTTCTGCAATTGCAGCAATGACTATGAACGTTCAAGCTGCAGATGATGTGTATGGTCAGTGTATTGCTGACGCTGAAAACGTAATTGCAACAGCGAAAAAAGATGGTTCAACTGCTGCGCAAGCTTTAGAGCAAAAAACAGATGTTGCAACTTGTATGGCTGAACTTGCTAAAATTGAAGCGAAATATGGCGACAAAACTGTTGGTCTAAATCCTTCTTCAGTAATGACTCCAGAAGACCGTGCTGCATGGTCTAAATTGTTTGATGCAATTGATGCAAAACAATTTAAAGGTGTTCCATTCCTACAAGCTTCTTACTACCGTTAATTTGGTTTTAATGCTTGTATTAAAAACCGGTCATATGGCCGGTTTTTTTGTTTTTACGTTTTGATTACAGCTATTTTTTTAGTTGTCTTAGGCTGCATTTTTGGTGAGTGTTGTTTTAAAAACGGTCTTCAAGCTGCTTGGTGTACTATCAAGAGTTTATAAAAGATTAGCTTATAAAACCAAGTTATGAATAAAAATAAAGAGTCCTATGCAAAAGAATCTATTTGAATCTGTCTTTAGCTGTCTGATGGAAACGAGTCTGAATAATAAGGTGCAGATGTTAGCCAGACTCCAAGAAGACTGGACAAATGATGTCTTTGATTTTACACCTTTAGAGTCCGTTGTTAGACTGTCAGATCCTGGTAGGCCTGATAAACCAGAGTTGGTTTCACCCAAAGACCTACCGAGAAGACGTTTAGGTTCACCAGAGGGACACGCTGCTTTAATGCACTCTGTTGCTCATATTGAGTTTAATGCCATTAATCTTGCGTTAGATGCAATGTATCGTTTTCAAGATATGCCAAAAAACTACTATTTTGATTGGTTAGGTGTTGCTGGGGAAGAGTCTTTTCACTTTCAGATGATTCGTGAGCATCTAGCTCATTTGGGTTATGAATATGGGGATTTTCCTGCTCATAATGGTTTGTGGATGACAACCTTTGAAACCGACCATGACCCACTAGTTAGAATGGCTTTGGTACCAAGAACGCTTGAAGCACGTGGCCTAGACGTGACGCCTCCTATGATTCAAAAATTACGCTCTATTGGTGATAAACGTGGTGTAGAGATTCTTAAGATTTTACTTCGAGATGAGATTGGTCATGTAGAAGTTGGCACGCGCTGGTTTCGTTATTTGTGTGAACAACAAAACTTGAATCCTTTTGAGCAATTTCAGTTTATTATCGAAACCTATCATCATGGCGATTTAAAAGGGCCATTCAATTATGAAGCTCGACAAGAGGCTGGTTTTTCTGATGAAGAAATTAATTGGTTAAAGACGCTTTCATGACAGATACGTTTATTACACCTCCTGTAAATAAGTTGTCTGATAAACAACGTAAGCGCATTCAAACTCGTCATAAGGTTTCGGTAGAACGATATGGTTATCAACCAAAAGCGTTGTATTGCAGTAGCCGTGAAATTCAAGAAATACGCTTTAAAGCCTTAACGGATATTCTTCCCAAGGCAATGAAACTCAGAAAAGAGATTTGGTCTTTACTGGATGTGGGTTGCGGTTTTGCCGATTTTTCTGTTTATTTAGAACGTCTTGGTTATTTTCCCGATTATTGTGGTATTGATGTCTCACCCAGTATGGTAATGGGTGCAAAATCAATGCATCCACAACTTGAAATTAGTGAAGGTGAGTTAGCCGACTTTACCTTTCAAAAGGGGCAGTTTGATTACGTGATGTTGTCCGGCGCTTTAAATGAGGTGGTGGAAACGGAAAATGAAGGAACAGCAGAGCAGCAGGGTGAATACGCAAAATCTGTCATTCAAAATATGTACAATTTTTGTTCAAAAGGTGTCGCTTTTAACTTGTTAAATAAGCAAAACGCTTGGGTTAAAACTCGTCCAGATTTGCAAAGTTTTATGGCTGAAGATATGGTGACATTTTGTTAATCGTTTGCTGAGAACGTAGAATTAGTACAAGGTTATTTAGAAAACGATTTTACAATTTATCTGCGTAAATAAGCGACCTTTGCATGAGAGGGGCGCAAAAGAAAAATATGAAAAAATTTGTCTGATTGAGGCGAAAAATGCAGCTAATAGCCAGCTATTAGCAAGGTTTTGAACGAAAATCAGGCGAATTTTAACTATTTTTATTTTTGAATCCTCTCATGCAGAGGTTTCAATAAATGTTTTAGATTACAAGCTTAATGGTAGTGATTAACAGGAAGAGAATATGTCCCAAATACGCTTTGGTATTGATTTAGGCGGTACTAAAATTGAGATTATAGGTTTGTTAACCTCAAAAAAAGACGCTGACATCAATAGTGCTAAAACCGTTTATCAAAAGCGGGTAGATACACCAAAAGGGGACTATTCTGCGACGGTAAATGCAATTGCAAATCTGGTTTTGGATGCTGAATCTATACTGGCTGCAAAATCAATGAATTTTAAAGAAATTGAGGGTTTGGTTGGTGTTGGCATACCAGGGTCAATTTCTTCTAAAACTGGTAAGGTAAAAAATGCAAATTCCGTGTGGTTAATTGGTGAAGACTTACAGGCGGATTTAGAGTTGGCTTTAAATCGACCGATTAAACTTGCTAATGATGCTAATTGTTTTGCTTTATCTGAGGCGATGGATGGCGCTGCGCAAGGTGAGGATGTGGTATTTGGTGCGATTATCGGTACGGGTTGTGGCGCAGGGATTGTGGTGAATGGTCAAATTCTAAATGGCGTTAATGCCATTGGTGGGGAGTGGGGACATAACCCATTGCCATGGATGAATGAAGACGACATTGCTATGCCGTGTTATTGCGGTTTAAAAGGTTGCAATGAAACTTTTTTGTCGGGCTCTGGTTTGCAAAATCATTTTACATATAACACGCAACAAAAATTGACCGCAAAAGAGATTGTTGCGTTAGCCGAGCAAGGTGATGCTTCTGCAAAGCAGCAATTAGAAGCCTACACCGTATGGCTAGCAAAAGGCTTAGCCAGTGTGATTAATGTAATAGATCCAGATGTGATTGTGTTGGGTGGCGGCATGTCTAATGTAGAAAGTTTGTATACCGATGTGCCTAAAATTTGGCAAAACTGGGTTTTTAGCGATGAGGTTAATACTCAGTTAAGACCACCTAAGTTTGGTGATGCAAGTGGAGTTCGAGGCGCGGCTTGGTTATAACTTAGTTACAGCCTGATATCTTTATTACGAATAAGGTTTTGTTTGTTGTACCTTGGGAAGTGCTGATTACTTAGCTTGAGATTCTGCGGGAGCTTTAAGGGGACAGGTTCTAGGCGGACTTTGCAGGCAATGGCTCGCCCTTGTCAAGAAGCCTAACAACGAAGGAGCCCCTTTAAAGTCCCGCCCGAAGGGGGATAAACCAAATTCCCAGCCTCTGCGTTTTTTTCTTGCCGTATTCACATACGCTTGTGAAAAAACGCCTTGATGCTCAAAATTTGGCTTGCCCAGAAACCAAGCTATTTAATCAGCACTTCCCTTGCTAAGCCAGCGATTTAGCTTGTTTGCAAACGCTTGTCTGTCTGCTTGACTTAATGCGTTAGGGCCGCCCACTTCTACACCGCTATTACGCAAGCCTTCCATAAAATCCCGCATATTTAAACGTGCTCGAATATTTGATTCGGTATAAAGCTCACCTCTTGGGCTGAGTACGGTTGCACCTTTTTCAATGGCTTCGGCAGCAAGTGGAATATCACTGGTAATTAATAGGTCACCACTTTCTAGCTGTTTAACGATTTTATTGTCAGCCACATCAAATCCGTGTTCCACCTGCTGAAACTTAATATTAGGTGAGGGCGGAATACGCATTGTATGATTGGCAACCAATGTGGTTAAGGTTTGCGTTCGGTTAGCAGCACGAAACAAGGTTTCTTTGATTACCACAGGGCACGCATCGGCATCGACCCAAATCTTCATATATACCTATTTTTGGTGGATTAAAATTACGCTGAATTTTAACATAATCAGTGTTAAATCCTGGAGGCATTAAAATTAACGTAAAAACAGAAGCAACCAGGCCTGGTTGCGTAGTTAAATATCAAAACTCCTATTATGGGTAGGCTAATCTAATGGCTTTAATTGCTCTGTTACTGTAAGCTACACGCACTATAAATTTATGGAGGCCTTTGCACGAGAGGATTCACAAATAAAAATAGTTAAAATTCGCCTGATTTTCGTTCAAAACCTTGCTAATAGCTGGCTATTAGCTGTATTTTTCGCCTCAATCAGACAAGTTTTTCCATATTTTTCTTTTGCGCCCTTCTTGTGCAAAGATCTCTTATGGCAAATATCGTAAGACTATTTAGAGTCGACTATTTACTTTTCTTTGCCAGCTAGCAAAGAGTAATATTATGGATTTTTCTTCTCTAGAGTTATCAGAACCTATCTTAAAAGCCGTAACCGAACTGGGTTACGATAAGCCATCTCCCATACAAGAAAAAGCCATTCCAGCCATTATTAGCGGCAGAGATGTTATGGCGGCAGCACAAACAGGTACAGGTAAAACAGCTGGCTTTACTTTGCCTGTATTACAACGTTTATTAGGCGGAGAGCGCCCTAAATCAAATCAAGTTCGTGCATTAGTGTTAACGCCAACTCGTGAGTTAGCGGCTCAGGTTCAAGATAGTGTTTATCAATACAGTAAACATACAGAACTAAAATCAGACGTGGTATTTGGTGGGGTAAAAGTAAACCCTCAGATGATGCGCTTAAGACGCGGAACCGATGTGCTGGTTGCCACGCCAGGACGTTTATTAGATTTATATGGTCAAAATGCGATTAAGTTTAATCAGCTTGAGGTTTTAGTGCTGGATGAAGCAGATAGAATGCTGGACATGGGCTTTATTCATGACTTAAAACGTATTATGAAGGTGTTGCCTAAAAATCGCCAAAACTTACTGTTTTCAGCCACGTTTTCAGAAGAGATTCGTAAGCTGGCAAAAGGCTTGGTTAATAACCCTGTAGAAATTTCAGTCACACCTCCAAACAGTACTGTTGAAAGAATTGACCAATGTATCTACGCAGTTGATAAAGGGCACAAGACCAAACTGCTTATCGATTTAATTGTGGATAACAACTGGCAACAAGTGTTGGTTTTTAGTCGAACCAAGCATGGTGCAAATAAAATCGCTAAACAACTTGAAGCGGTGGGCATTAAAGCTTCTGCTATTCATGGTAATAAAAGCCAAGGAGCAAGAACTCGTGCCTTAGCTGAGTTTAAGTCGGGCGATATTCGAGTCTTAGTCGCAACCGATATTGCAGCGCGAGGGTTAGATATAGATCAATTACCTCATGTGGTTAACTATGACTTACCGAATGTTGCCGAGGACTATGTACACAGAATAGGGCGTACAGGCCGAGCTGGTGCAACGGGAGAAGCGGTCTCTTTAGTTTCTGCGGATGAGGATAAGCTGCTATTTGCCATTGAACGTTTTATTGGCGAGTTATTAGAACGTCGTGAACTTGAAGGTTACACACCAACACACCCACTTAAGCAATCAAGATTAAACCCTAAACCGAAAAAGCCAAAAAAACCGAAGAAAGCAAAAGTGAATCATCAAGATGGTCAACGTTCAGGTGAGGTGAAAAGAGGTCACAAGCCTCCATCAGGCAATAGAAAGCCTAGAAGCAGTAATTAAGATTTAAAACAACCAGGCCTGGTTGTTTTAGTTTGGAGACTGAAATAAGGAAACCAGTATGCATAACATTGAAACATTAGATGAATTGGATGCTTTAAAACAATCTGAAGACGGTTTATTAATATTATTTGGTGGTAAAGAGTGTAATGTTTGCCATGCAATTAAACCGAAATTAATTGAATTGATGGAAAGGCATTATCCAAAAATTAAAATGGTTTATGTCGATTGCCACGTTACGACCGATATTTGTTCGCAAAACGGTGTCTTAAGTTTGCCTACCTTACAGGTGTTTTTCACTGGTCAGCGTTTTATAGAAGAGGTGAGAACCTTTAGTTTGACTAAGGTGATGGATGATATCGCTCGTCCATATTCTATGGTTTTTGAAGATTAGAGTGATTAAAGAAGGTGCTATCTGTTTGTTAATTACAAGCAATCAAACCTCCATTTTAAGACAAAGGCGTTTATTTGGATAAGCGCCTTTTTTGTAACTGGAATCTAGCTAGTTTAGCGTTTACCATCGCCACCTGCTTTAATAAGCAGAATATCTAGTAAACGGTTGGGTAACAGTCGTTTTAAAACTGCAAATACAATGGTGGGTACAGTGACGCGATAACGAATTTTAGCGTTATCGTTTTGTAGGGCATGAATCACACATTTGGTAACGGCTTCTGGGCCTAAAGTAAAGGGCGCACTTGGGCCAACGGTTTCTAAACGACTCACCATAGCCTGATACTTTTCTTTATGGGCGCTCTCTTCCAGGTTAATCCAGCGTTTAAATTGTTCAAAGGCATTTTTTCTAAAATCAGACAGTATTGGCCCTGGTTCAATTAAGCTGACCTGAATATTATCTTGTTTGATTTCAAGTCTTAGGGTATCGGCAAAGCCTTCAATCGCAAATTTGCTTGCATTATATGCACCACGGTATTGCATGGCAGCAAAGCCCAAAATAGAGCTGTTATAAAGGATTTTTCCGTAACCTTGTTTGCGCATGATTTTAACCACGGCATTGGTTAATTCTTGAGTACCAAATACATTGGTTTGAAACTGATATTCCATTGCAGCACGGCTTAAATCTTCGACCGCACCAGGCAAGCCAAAAGCACCATTATTAAATAAAGCATCAATTTTTCCATCGGTTTCTAATAACACCTGCTTTAAAGCGAATTCAATAGATTGACTGTTGGCTAAATCAAGCTGAATACAGGTAATGCCTTGCTCATTTAAGCGTGTGACATCCTCTTGTTTACGGCAGGTGGCAATCACCTTATATCCCATATCATGCAGTTGGTGCGCGCACTGGTACCCAATACCTGTTGAGCAACCGGTAATAAGAATATTTGCAGGGGGTAAAATTTGGGTAATAGGCAAAGCTTGTGTCATTTGTGACGTCCAATCATCTCTAGATTAAGTTAGATTGATTATAGGAGATTTAGATTGAATGAAAGAAAAAGTTTGCAAGAATTAGAGGTTAAGCGGAAGAGGAGAGAAAGGTCATTGGATACAAAAGCAAAATCCTGTATCCAATAATAAGTAGTCGACTAAGTAAGAATTAACCTTCTTGTTTCGCTTGGGCTTCGGCTAAATCAGCATGCACTTTGTCCATATCTAATTCTAGTAGTTGGCCAATTCCTTCTTCTAATGCATTTCCAGGGATCGCACCGGGGTTTGAGAAAACCACGATTTTTTCACGCATAAATACAAGGGTTGGAATTGAACGTACTTGGAACATGCCAGCAAGTTCTTCTTCCTCTTCAACGTTTACTTTACAAAACGCGATGTCTGGATATTTTTCAGAGATTTCTTCAAATACTGGACCAAACTGCTTACAAGGGCCACACCACTCTGCCCAGAAGTCAAAAATGACAATGTCGTTATTTGCAATGGTATCTTCAAATTGTTCCGTTTTTAAATTGATTACTGCCATGAGTATTCCTTTAATTTTCTACGTGAAAATAGATTAAATTGAGACCTTTTGTTCGAGACGGTCTTAAATTGAAGGGTTTCCGCCTTCGGTTAATAATGCTGGGTTTAAATACTGTTTTAAGGTAGCTTTATCTAAATCAGTCATTTCTAGGGCTACATCGAGTACAGGACGTGCCGAACGATAAGCCTCTTTAGCAATGGCGGCACCTTTCTCATAGCCAACCACTCTATTAAGCGCCGTTACCAGAATAGGGTTAATATCTAACGCCTTTTGAATGTGAGCTTCATTGACAGTAAACCCTTTAATGGCTAAATCAGCAAGCTGAATAGAGCTGGTTGCCGCAATTTCAATACTTTGTAGTAGGTTATGAGCCACCATAGGTAGCATAACATTTAACTGAAAATTACCTGATTGCGCACCTAACGTGATAGCGGTGTGGTTCCCCATGATTTGGGCGGCTACCATACAGACCGCCTCAGGAATAACTGGGTTAACTTTACCAGGCATAATTGAGCTACCAGGTTGTAAGGCAGGTAGTTGAATTTCACCCAGGCCTGCTAGTGGCCCCGAATTCATCCAGCGTAAATCATTGGCAATTTTCATTAGGCTTGCCGCTAATACATTTAACTGTCCGCTAAGTTCAAGAGCCGTATCTTGCGTGCTTAAACCAATAAATAAGTTATCCATCGGTTCAAAATCGATTGCAGTAATGGTGGATAAGTTGGCGGCAACTAAACGTCCAAACTCAGGGTCAGCATTAATTCCTGTACCCACCGCTGTACCACCTTGAGGGAGTTTTTGAATACGTTTTTGAGTGTCACGTAAACGTGCAATATTGTCGGTAATTTGAGCTTTCCATGCGCCTAATTCTTGGCTGATTTTGACAGGCATGGCATCCATTAAGTGGGTGCGACCTGTTTTGACCACATCTGCTAACTCATTCTGACGATCTTCAATGACTTCAACTAAGTGTTGCAGTGCAGGTAAAAGCGTTTCCTCTAATGCAATCGATGCAGCAACATGAGTGGTTGTAGGAATAATGTCGTTAGAGCTTTGGCTCATATTAAGATCGTCGTTTGGATGAACATCCACGCCGGTTAATTTTTTTGCTAAGTTTGCCAATACTTCATTGGCATTCATATTGGTACTGGTTCCGGAACCTGTTTGGAAGATATCGATAGGGAAGTGATGGTAAAAATCTCCCTGAATGACCTCTTTGGCAGCCGTTTGAATCGCGTCCGCTTTTTGTTCACTTAATAAACCAAGCTCTTGGTTACTGTCAGAACAGGCAAACTTTACATAGCACAAGGCTTGAATAAAAGCTTTTGGCATGGCTATGCCACTAATTGGAAAATTGTTGATAGCACGCTGAGTTTGAGCGCCATATAAAGCATTGATTGGAACTTCTAAGTTCCCCATGCTGTCTTTTTCGATACGAGTTTCGGTAGATGAGATTGATTGCGACATAGTGTATAGGTTCTTTTAGATTGTAATCCGATATTTAAGAGTATGAGCAAATCACGCTCAGTAACTAAAAATTATGGGATAGAAGTGCTGAAATAGTTTATTCTTAGTAAATAAACTAAGACAAAATAATGCAAAGTATTTTACGCACTTTTAATGCAAAAATACAGGGTCAGCATAAAGTGAAGATGAATGAGTATTTCCAAAACCCAATTAGCCAATGAAATGTTTGAGCAAAACCTTTGGTGGTCTTACAGTATTGAAGACGGTCAAGAGGTGATAAAACTTTCTGAACGATTAGAAAAACTGTTAGGCCGCCCTGTATTTATTCTTGAAGAAATAATCGGTAGTTGTGAAACACCTGTATTGAGAATTAAGGTTTCCGAGGCTTTGGAATCCACTGATGAAGATATGGATATACGTTTTGTGGCGAGTTACGACACGCTTAAAGGAAAAAGCTCTTTTCAGCATCAGTTAAGAGTTGTAGAGGTTGATGGTCATAAAACGGTATGGGCTATTTGTCTTGATGTATCTGAAATGGTGGCCTTAGAACGGGAAATAGTGGATGCACAAGGTCGCCTCTCTATTGCCAAGATGCAAGAAAGAGAGGCGTTATTACAAGAACAGCACCAAGTCTTGAGTACCTCTTATGATAAGCAATCACGTTTTTTAGCATTTTTAAGTCATGAATTACGTTCACCCTTGTTAGGTATAAGCAGTTTAGTGAAGCGTTTAAGAAGTCAAATTGACGGGCCTGAAGAAGTCCTTAATATGCTTAAAGCAATTAATATGACGGCTCAGCAATCTACCTACTTGGTCAACGATATTTTGACCTATTCTCAAACTGAATATGATGGTATTAAGTTACATCCATCTCGGGTTTCTTTAACTGAACTGCTAAACAACGTTAAACAACTGACAAAATCCATTGCGGCTGATAAAAACCTGATAATTTCATTAGTTTATACCGGTGAGCATGATGAGGTTTTAGTGGATAGTGTTCGCCTTACTCAAGTCTTAATTAATCTGATTGTAAATGCCATCAAGTTTACTCAATTTGGTGGGGTGAACATTGAAGTTAAAGAAAACCAAGAGAGTGAATTTGTTTTTACTATCACTGATTCAGGAGAAGGTATTGCAGAGGACAAAATTGAAAAAATCTTTGAACCCTTTGCTCAGATAGAAAACAAAGAGGGCGAGGGAGCATACAATACTCGATACTTAGGTGCGGGTTTGGGATTGTTTGTAGTCCAGCAGTTGGTCACCTTAATGGGCGGTAAAATCAACGTCACGTCCGAAGTTGGGGTTGGCGCCTCGTTTCAATTTAGCCTGAATCTTAGTGTTTATGAGAGTGATAAAATTAGCCAAAAAAATGCCGTTGAAGATGTTTCAAATTCACACTTACCTGGTAAAAAAAGCACGGTTAAGGTTAATGAATCTAAACAGAATACTGACACTCTTGATGCTGTTAAATCTGGCCACGAATCCTACAAAGTATTAATTGCGGATGATTCTAGTATTAACCGAATGGTGTTGGCTGGCTACCTTGAAAATTCAAAGTATGAGATTGTTGAGGCAAAAGATGGTCGTGAAGCTTGGGAATTGTTTAAGGAGCAAGCGTTTGATTATGTTTTATTAGATATTCAAATGCCTTTTATGGATGGTATTCAGGTCAGTAAAAAAATCAATGAAATTTATAAATCTTCTGCCAACTCACATTTAAAAGGTGTATTCGCCATTACAGCCGGGGGTGAAGCGACTGACTTTATTAGTGACAATGAAACCACTGAAGAAATGGGGTTTGATGAGTGGTTAGTTAAACCTGTATCCAAAAATCAGATTATTCAATTACTACAAAAAGACTACCGTAATGCTCAAGCTACGACTTCTAGTTATTCTGTGGAATATAAAAAATCCTTAGATATGAAAACATTAATAGAGGATGTAGAAGAAGATAATCTTCTGCAAATGTCAGAAGAATTGCCGACTATTGATGATATTCCTGAACAATTCTTTGATTTGATAGAGCCATTTATTACTGAAATGCAGAAAAGTTTAAAGGAGCTTGATACCTTAAACAAAAATGCAGAGCTGGACCTGATTAAAAAAAAGGCGCATTACTTAAAGGGCAATTGCATGCTATTTCAATTGACAGGTTTAGTTAATTTATTTAAAGCAATTGAAAACTTACAAAGTCAGACTGAAACCTCTAGTTCTAATGGCGTTTATAGAGAGCAAAAGACATCAGAGTTATTGAAAATAATTATTACAGGTTTAAAAAGTCTTGAGAAGTCTGTGAATATTAGTCATAATAGGAAATAACAAAGAATAAAAAATTCTTATAATCCAAGTAAATTTAATGAGTTAGGTAGTCACGGAATGTCTGAGAAAATGAGTATTTTGTTAGCTGAAGACCATGCATTGGTAAGAGCAGGTTTTAAATCCATTATTGAAGGGGAAGCCGACTTTGAAGTAGTTGCAGAAGCCGAAGATGGGTTAGAGTGCTTGGAACTTATACGTGCTAAATCACCGAATGTTGTTTTGCTTGATCTATCTATGCCAAAATTAAGTGGCGTAAACGCGATTACACACATCCAGAAACGCTATTCAGAAACAAAGATCATAGTCTTAACAGCGGCTGAAACAGTCAATGTTTGGCGTGAAGTTTTAGATATGGGCATTGATGGTATTGCAATGAAGTCTGTTTCCCCTAAAGAGTTAGTTAGTGGAATTAGACAAGTCATTAAGGGTGAAACCTTTACTCATTCTGAAATCGAAGCCATTCTTGAATCAGAGAGTGGGTTAGTTAATAAGCGTCTATCTGTTCGAGAAAAACAAGTTGTAAAACTGGTTGCTGAAGGTTACAAAACGAAAGAAATCGCAGAAAAACTTGAAATTAGTGATCGTACTGTTTCTAAGCACCGTGAAAACTTAATGACCAAAATGGGCATGACTTCAACAGCAGAATTAACTAACTATGCAAATGAATCTGGTCTAACAAAAGTGGGTCTGCAAGAGATTGAGTAATTAAGTTTATTGATAAACTCTTGACACAGTTTATTGCATAAATAAAATTATAAAAAAAGGGCGTTTAATACGCCCTTTTTTGTTTTTTGAGTTTTACTCTTTGCTTATCATTTTGTCTGTAACTGTTTCTTCAGGTCTATCGCTTATGCCTAGAAACTGGTTTTTGAAATTAAGCATCTGTTCTTGAACCTTTAAGTAAGTTAAGTCAATATTGTCTGCTATATCACCTTCTAAAACGTTTAAATCGCCTAAAATTCTGCGAGCTTCATCAAAGCCTTGAGTGAGACCGCCGCCAACAACATCCATAAACTTCTCTATTAAAGCATCACCTTCTAGTTCGGGGTGAGCATTTTGAAAGCCTGCTAAAAAACCTGTTGCACCGTCTACAATACGTTTGGCTGTATTTTCTGGTGTCCAGTATTCCATTCCTCCTTGTGCCTTTAGCGCTTCTTCACTAATGGGTTTTTCTAAGACTTCACCTTCTTCTGGAGCTGGCATGTCTGTCATTAGTACTTCGTTAAGCTTTTAAATTGCCGCTTGAAAAGTCAGCTTTAAAGAACCAGAACTTGCAGACTGTCCATTGCCAAAATGGTGAGCGACTAAGCTTGCTTGACGCTCATTACGAAACGTCATTTGTGATGCATGAATAGAGGCTTGCTCAGGTAGTTCAGCTTGGCCGTGAACACGTTTATCATTATTGATGGGATTGGCTTGTTCTGGCGCAAGGCCTGCTAGTTTTTGGTATGCCTGGATTGAACCTGTATTTTTAATATCGATTGCCATGATAAAACCTCATTCTGGTCGGTAGAGGGCTTAAACTTGGTGTTTTAAATTATTTTATTTTGTGTAACACCGTTACTTTTGATTATCCCTATTTCACATGAGATATATCGGCAGCCGTTTATAGAACTTTAATAAAAATAGCGAGTTAGTCGCCCGTAATACAAATTTTTTGGGTTAACTAAGTCAGCAGGAACTTCAGCAAGAGAGCTTTAAAACTGGTATTATTCCCGCTAAATTTATAAGTGAAAATTTTGCCCATCTTGGGTAAAGGTCTCTCAGAAGTTATTAGGTGATATTAAATGGAATTAAATCCAATATATACACGAATTGAAGATTACCAAGCACGTTCTGAAGTGCTTAGGGGGTATCTTTGACTACGAGGTTAAAGCAGAACGGTTAGAAGAAGTTTCTAAAGAGCTAGAAGATCCAGATATTTGGAGTAATCCAGAGCAAGCTCAGGCTTTAGGAAAAGAGAAAGCGCAACTTGAGAATATTGTATCGACTATTGATGATTTGAGCTCAGGAACGGAAGCCGCTAAAGAGTTACTTGAAATGGCTGAAATGGATTCTGATCAAGAGATGGTCGATGAAGTTATTGAAGAGCTTAATCGTTTAGGCGAACGTTTGGATTCACTTGAGTTTCAACGAATGTTTTCGGGCGAAATGGATGCAAATAATGCTTATTTAGAAATTCAATCGGGTTCTGGTGGAACTGAAGCGCAGGATTGGGCCAATATGATTTTGCGTATGTATTTGCGCTGGTCGGACAGCCACGGTTTTAAAGCAGAAATTACCGAGATTTCAGCGGGTGATGTGGCTGGAATTAAAGGTGCAACGGTTCATATCAAAGGTGACTATGCTTATGGTTGGTTACGAACCGAACTGGGGGTGCACCGTTTAGTGCGTAAATCGCCATTTGATTCCAATTCAAAACGCCATACTTCTTTTGCTTCTGTCTTTGTTTCACCTGAAATTGATGATAGTTTTGAAATTGATATAAACCCTGCAGATTTACGAATTGATGTTTATCGCGCCAGTGGGGCTGGTGGACAGCACGTAAACAAAACAGAGTCAGCAGTGCGAATTACTCACTTGCCTACTAATACCGTGACACAATGCCAAAATGGTCGTTCGCAGCACCAGAATAAGGCTGAAGCAATGAAACAGTTGCGAGCAAAGTTGTACGAGCTAGAGATGTTGAGTCGAAGTGCTGAAAAACAAGAACTAGAAGATGCAAAGTCAGATATCGGCTGGGGAAGCCAGATACGTTCTTATGTTTTAGATTCTGGACGCATAAAAGATTTAAGAACCGGGGTTGAAACAGGTAATACGCAAGCCGTATTGGATGGTGCTTTAGATCAGTTTATTGAAGCGAGCCTAAAAGCTGGTGTTTAATCTTATCTGTATTTCCGTTCTAATAGATTGCCTTTAAATAGTTGACTAAATAACGTATTTAACTAGAGTTTATGAGTGTAAAAGCTTAAAATAAGGGCAATTTAAAAACCCCAACTTTGGAATTCATTAAGAACCCAAATCTACCAGGCCTGGTTATTTTTAAAATACCAGGCCTGGTTGTTTTTTATGTTCAAAGACCTTTGCAATCAAATATGAGTCTGCAGAGGGTCATTTAAGTTTTAAGAGAGAAAATTCATGTCGGAATCACAAAATAATGTGCCTGAAATAGACGAAAACAAAATTATTGCAGAGCGTCGCGCAAAGCTAGCTGCATTAAGAGAAGCTGGGCACTCGTATCCAAATACTTTCCGCCGTGAAAACGAAGCTGTTGAACTACATGCTAAATACGACGAAATGACAAAAGAAGCCTTAGCGGAGGCAGAACCTGTAAGGGTAAAAGTTGCGGGTCGTATGATGTTACGCCGCATTATGGGTAAAGCCAGTTTTGCTACTTTACAAGATCAAACAGGGCGCATTCAGGTATATGTGACTCGTGATGAATTGCCTGAAGGTTTCTACAATACCCAGTTCAAGAAATGGGATTTAGGTGATATTGTTGGTGCAGAAGGTTATCTATTTAAGACAAATACTGGTGAACTTTCTATTCATGTTGAGCATATTGAATTAGTAACAAAATCACTGCGTCCTTTGCCTGATAAATTTCACGGTCTACAAGACCAAGAGATGCGTTATCGTCAGCGCTATGTTGATTTGATTGTTAACCAAGAGAGTCGTGAGACCTTTTTGTTACGCTCAAAAATTGTTCAGCATGTGCGTAATTTCTTAATCCGTAAAGAGTTTATGGAAGTAGAAACTCCAATGATGCACGTGATTCCAGGTGGTGCAACGGCAAAACCCTTTAATACGCACCACAACGCTTTAGATATGCCGCTTTATCTGCGTATTGCGCCAGAGCTCTATTTAAAGCGTTTGGTTGTTGGTGGTTTTGAGCGTGTTTTTGAAATAAACCGCTCTTTCCGTAACGAAGGCTTATCTACACGTCATAACCCAGAATTTACCATGGTTGAATTCTATGCCGCTTATACCGATTATCATCAATTGATGGACTACACGGAAGAGTTATTAAAAGAGCTTGCTGAACTAGCGGTTGGATCAACTAAGGTGCCATATCAAGGTCTAGAGTTTGATTTTGGCAAGCCATTTGCACGTTTAAGTATGAAAGATGCGATTCTTCAATATAACGAAGGTGTCTCAGCTGAACAACTTGAAACGCTTGAAGCGGCAACTGCTTTAGCAGAATCGTTAAATATTCACATTAATGAAGGTTACGGCTTAGGTAAAGTGATTACTGAAATATTTGAAGAGACAGTTGAAGAAAAATTAATGGATCCAACTTTTATTACTGAGTATCCTGCTGAAGTTTCACCGTTAGCACGTCGTAATGATGAAAACCCATTTATTACTGATCGTTTTGAATTGTTTATTGGTGGGCGAGAGCTTGCTAATGGTTTTAACGAGTTAAATGATGCTGAAGATCAGGCGGAACGCTTTAAAGCACAGGTTCAAGCTAAAGATGCAGGTGATGATGAAGCGATGCATTATGATGAAGACTACATTACAGCATTAGAACACGGTATGCCGCCAACAGCGGGTGAAGGAATTGGTATTGACCGTTTAGTTATGCTGTTTACTGATTCTGCTTCTATTCGTGACGTGTTACTGTTTCCACATATGCGCCAAAGTTAGAAAGCTTGATTTAATTGGGTTACACCTGGTTGAATAACGAAAATAACCCTACTTACCAGGCCTGGTAAGTAGGGTTTTTTATTACTAATCAAAAGCGAAATAAATAGAATTGAATTGTTATTCTTCGTCAGTAACACTGTAAGGTAGAGGTTCAATGACAGCAGGTTCACCGGATTCAGTGAAGAGGTCGCCTTCAACCGATTCAAGTGGCTTTAAGCTGCCTATTGCCAAGCAAAGTGTACCATTGAATACATCTGGGTTTGCGTTTACAACGGTAAACTTATGTGTCTTATCATTTTGGTCTTTAAGAATAAGTGTCTCACCAGGAAGTAAAGCTAGTACCTCATTTAAGTGAATACGCAGCATACGTTTGGTTACTTTACCTCGATAGTGGATTCGAGCAATAATTTCCTGCCCGGGAAAACAGCCTTTTTTGAAATTCACTGCGTCAAACTTATCTAAGTTAAAAAATTGAGCAATAAATTGTCCGCTTGTCGCATTGGTTACTTCTGGTACTCCAGCGGCAATATTCAGCAAGTTCCAGTCGTAGTTATTGGTAACATCACTGTTGTCACGGATTTTTTTCCAAGCTTCAATCATCTGTTCAGCAGGACCGAATAAGGCATATTTGTGATAAGGGCCTGGAACTTTCACAACGATAATATCTTGCATTCCTTCAAGTTGCACCTGACCGGATTCAAATACCTCTTTTATTTTGGTACTCAAACGTCGTTGCACATCCAAATCAGCAAATTCTCCTGCAAAACCGACTTGAATTAACTCATTAGAAACGTCTGTTAATTTGACGTCAGAACGCAGTACAAACATGGTTAATCGTTTTAAAATAGCTTCAGCTAATGAGCCATCAAAATTCAAGTAGTAATCGTCTTTATATTTAAAGATTAAGAAGTTGGCTAACACTTGTCCTTGTGGATCACAATAGGCTGAGAACTGTGCTTGAGACTCTGTTACCGTATTTACATCACTGGTTAATTGTGCCTGTAAAAATGTTAAGGCTTCACTTCCAGATACTTTTATTAATGCTTGGTGAGTCAGGCTAGTGACAACTGGGCCATTTTTAATCAAAAAACGCTCTAGTTCAGCATGGCCAAAACTGCAGATTTTGCCATTTTCATCAAATTGTGCATTTTGTGATGTTAAAAATTCAGACCAAATAGAGTTTAGAGAGTTATTTGTTGTCATAGTTTTTCCTTAATTCATCTTTGTGGCAGATGATACCGTACAAATATCATAAAATAAAATATCTTGGCGTAAATCTTGCATATAAAATTTAATTCAGTAATCGTAAAGTGCTGTGTACGAGTAAGACCTGAGCTAAATTAGGTAAACATATTCTCTCTTATGAGCACAAAAACTTATTCGTATTTTTATCAGGTAACAACTCTTACTATGATGGTTTCAATAAGTTGATATAGAACAATGGAGACTGCTTGTGGCGGATCAAAAACAAGAATTTTTAACTTTTATTATAGGCAAAGAAGAATTTGCAGTTGAAATTCTACGTGTTCAAGAAATTAGAGGCTGGGTGCAACCAAATCCTCTGCCAAATGTACCAAGTTTTGTAAAAGGTGTTGTGGATTTACGCGGAACCGTTGTACCTATTATTGATTTAAGAGAAAAATTTCATCTTCCAACTAGCTATGATGGCACCACCGTTGTTATTGTTGTACATGTACTAAATTCTCAAGGTGAAAAGGTTGTTGGATTGGTAGTTGACGCTGTTTCTGATGTTCATCAGTTTGATTTAGTGAACTTACAACCTGCACCAGATATATCGGACTCTGTTGAAAACCAATATATTTTGGGCTTAACGACTATTAAAGATAGTCAGGGGCAAAGTAGTGCGGCTCAAATGGGAACAATAAATGAAAAATTTTCGGATAAAGGACGTATGGTTGTTGTGGTTGACTTAGATAAGTTAGCAGCTGAAGGTTTAATTGAAGATATTCTCGCAAATGCTTAATGAACAATTAGCAATATAGGGTTTTCCTCAGTCCATAAAACAAAAAAACCGATTCTATTTGAATCGGTTTTTTTGTTTTAATGCTTGTTATGAGATGCCTTAAAAATTAGGCTTCAGAGTAGGTGACGCAGTTACGATCGTTTTCCCAGACCGTTAAACTATGCATTTTCACTTGTGGGCTTTGAATACGCTTTTCTATCTCTTTAAAAATATACACAGCAATGTTTTCAGCAGTTGGGTTAAGCTCTTGAAAGCGTGGATGATCATTTAAAAAGGTATGGTCAAGCTCTTTAACGACTTCTTTTGCGTGACGTTTAATTTCTTTAAAATCGATAACCATACCAATTTCGTTTAATTTAGTTCCTTCTACCTGTACCTCAATCTTCCAGTTATGGCCATGCAACTTCGCACAATCTCCAGGGTAGCCTCTTAAGCTATGAGCGGATGCAAAATCAAGTAGAGTTTTTAAAACAAAGGTTTGTGCCATAGTGAAATCAATCTTCTTTAAATCAAATGTGTCACTGTTGAAATTAATTGTTTTTTAGAAAAAACACTTATAAAACTTCAGCCAGAAAGGTGAATGATTATAACTAAAACTCAACAGTAATAAAAGCGAATTATTAAAGTTGCTTATAGCTAACTTTTTGAAAGCTAAGATTTTATTTGAGAGTGCATTCGATTATGTTTACAAAAGAGGGCTTGCTTCAACCGTTAATGTTTTCTTTGTGCAATATAGTCAATCAGTTGATTTAAAAACGCACTGTCTAAATTTAAGTTGGCCAGTACCGATTTGGCTTCCAAAATTAAAGCGTCACGAAATTGTTTCGCTTTTTCCAACCCCATGAGTTTTGGATAAGTAGACTTGTCTAACTCAAGGTCACTGCCTTGCGGTTTGCCTAAGGTTTCAGTATCACTCTCAATATCCAAAATATCATCTTGTACTTGAAATGCCAAGCCAATCATTTCACCAAGCTGAACCAGTTGAGGTTTAATTTGAGTATAGCGTGAACTTTGCACCGCTCCCATCAATAAAGCACATTGAATTAAGGCTCCAGTTTTTAGGTTGTGCAGGGTCTTTAGTTCATCTAATGAAATGATTTTGCCTTCTGATTGAATGTCTTGGACTTGCCCAGCAATCATACCTAAAGGGCCACTTGCGTAACCTAATATGCTGATCATTTCAACAGTATGTTTTGCCAGGATGTTTTTATCGCCAGCCAAAATCTGAAAAGCCATGGTTTGCTGAGCATCACCAACCAGAATTGCTGTTGCTTCATCATATTTAACGTGGCATGTTGCTTGACCTCTGCGTAAGTCATCGTCATCCATTGCTGGTAAGTCATCATGCACAAGCGAGTAGCTGTGAATTAATTCAATGGCACAGGCTGCGTTATCCACACTTTTAAGAGATATTTCCAGCGCATCGGCAATAGCATAAATAAGAGCAGGGCGCAGCCGCTTGCCCTGGTTTAAGGTTGAGTATTCAATTGCTTCAAATAGCTTGTTATCTGTACTTTTTTGTTGTGCAGAAAAGTGTTGAACATGTTGTTTTAGCGCTTGATTAACGCGATCTTGATATTGTGTTAATTGGCTTTGCAAAAAAAAATCTCCATAAAAAAAGCCGTCAATAGACGGCCTTTTTTTCTTGCTAAAATTATCAATTACGAGAGTTGTATAATTTTGGCTGTGCCTGCTATTAGTAATAAAGTAATTTTAACGGTTTAATGAATTTAAAATAACTAAGCTCACTTAAATCGTGCAAAAAACAATCTTACCTGCAGTTAGATACAAATTACAATTTGTCTGAGTGTGCGCTTAGGTATTCAGCAACACCATCAGGAGTATCTTTCATTCCAGAGTCACCTTTGTTCCAACCTGCAGGACAAACTTCACCAACTTCTTCATGGAACTGAAGCGCTTCAACCATACGAACCATTTCGTCAACATTACGTCCCAATGGCAGATCATTAACAACTTGATGACGAACAACACCATTTGTATCGATTAAGAAAGCACCACGTAGAGCAATGTTTCCAGGGTGAACAACTCCATAAGCTTCCATGATAGAACCACCAAGGTCAGCAACTAGAGGGAATTTAACTGGACCAAGCCCGCCTTCGTTTACAGGAGTGTTACGCCATGCATTATGTGTGAATTGAGAATCAACAGAAATACCAACAACTTCCGTACCTAATTCTTTAAAACGTTCAACACGGTGGTCAAAAGCTAAAATTTCAGATGGGCAAACAAATGTGAAGTCTAAAGGGTAGAAGAAAACAACGGCGTATTTACCTTCAATGTGGCTTTTCAAATTGAAATCATCAACAATTGAACCATCGGCTAAAACAGCAGCAGAAGTAAAGTCTGGGGCCTGCTTAGTAACAAGAACTGACATAGTATAATCCTTAAATTTAAGTGGGTGATTTTTGAATTAATTAACCTAATTAGTATAGTAAATTAATGGGGTTTATTCTAGTAAATTTAGTCTCAGAAATTGCTTTAATTGGGTAAAATTCTAAGAAAAGCATGATAGATGCCGATATATTAGGTTAACAGCTCATGTTAATATAAACATGAGTGTTTTCGTTGCAAATAATCGATTTGGTAAAGCTTATGTTTGTTGTGTACACTCCAGAAGGTCAAAGCTTCATTGGTGCAGTTCAGAATCTGCCTTCACTTAAGGTAGGCCCTGTTGCACGCATACACAAGTTAAAAAAATCTAAGTTAGATGAATTCAATGTTAAAAGCAACGAACAAGGTACTTCTAATTATAAAAGCACAGAGGCATTAGAAGCATACAAAAAAAACAAACGCATACCAGTCGAGCCGTTGTGGTTAAAGTGGCAGAAATTATGTCTTCTCCTGTTGAAACGATAGATATTGATGATAGTTTGGAGACGGCCTGGCAATTAATGCAGAAACATTCCATTAAGCACCTTCCTGTCATTGATAATGGTGAGCTAGTTGGAATATGCTCCCAAACCAACCTATTAGGCCGGGTGATTGTCAGTAATAGTGGTGAGTTAGAAGGAGTTAAGCCGGAAAAAGTTGGTCAGGTTATGCAGTCTGAAGTGGTTACCACTTCTTTAGATACGGATATTCGTCACGTGGCTCAAGTTTTAACAGAGTATCAAATTGATGCTCTGTTAATTATGAGTGAATATCATAAGATTCTTGGGATTGTTACCGAGAGTGATTTGATTAGCCGTTTGGCAAAAGAACCGCCCGTAGAACTATATGTTTAGTAGGCTATTTAAATTTACAAACGCATACCTGTTTGGTAAATCAGCTTACAAACAGTTATCACTTGTATTTAGAATTTTGGCTTCAGAATAGTCGGTTTAGGTATCTTGTGAATATGTGGATAATCTAAGTTATAATGCAAACCCCGACTCTCTTTCCTGCGTTGTGCACTAATAACCATCAGTTCGGCAACCAATGCCAGATTTCTAAGCTCTAATAAATCTCGGTTTAGAGTGTGCTGGTGGTAATATTCATCAATCTCTTTTTGCAGATTACGAATTCGTTGCCGTGCACGTTTTAAACGCTTGTTAGTACGAACAATACCTACATAGTCCCACATTACTCGGCGCAATTCATCCCAGTCATGACTCACTAATACTTTCTCTTTTGGATCGGTGGTGCCTGAGCTATCCCAAGGTTTTACGTATTCTCTTTCAAATTCTTTAGAAGCAAAAGCTTTGAGAATACTTTTTTGAGCCATTTTGGCAAAAACCAAACCTTCGGCAAGTGAATTGCTGGCTAAACGATTAGCGCCATGCAGGCCTGTGTATGCGGTTTCACCAATGGCGTAAAGGCCATCTAGGCTGCTTTTACCTTCTAAATCGGTAACTACGCCGCCACAAGTATAGTGAGCGGCTGGAACCACGGGTATTTGTTCTTTTGTAATATCAATACCGACTTTTTTGCATCGCTGAAAAATAGTAGGAAAGTGATTTTTTATAAATTCAGCTGGCTTATGGGTTATGTCTAAATAGACACAATCAATACCGTGTTTTTTCATCTCTTGGTCAATAGCTCGAGCAACGATATCTCTGGGTGCTAAATCTGCTCGTTCATCGTAGTTATGCATAAATGCATCACCGTTTGGTAAACGTAATATGCCACCTTCGCCACGCACGGCTTCACTAATTAAAAATGAGCGATCTTTTGGGTGGTATAAACAAGTTGGATGAAATTGATTAAACTCCATATTGCCAACTTTACATCCAGCACGCCAAGCCATGGCAATGCCATCTCCAGTTGAAGTGTCTGGATTACTGGTGTAAAGATACGCTTTACTTGCACCACCGGTAGCCAAGACTGTAAATATGGAGGATATAGCGTTAATACTATTATCGATTTGATTTAATGCGTAAGCGCCAATGCAACGGTTTTGACGCTGATTTTTAATTAAATCAATTGTAATGTGTTCTGGTAATAAAGTGATATTTGGGTGGCTTTCAACACGTTCAATTAAAGTATTTAATACAGATTGTCCTGTATGGTCTGCAGCGTGAATCACTCGTCTATGGCTGTGACCACCTTCTTGCGTTAAGTGAAAAGGAAACTCTGTTTTTGAATTGTTATCGGGTTTGGTTTCAAAACTGTCTTTACTGAATGGAACACCCAAATCAATCAGTTCTTGGATAGACTCAGCTGCATGAGAAGCCACAATGGCTACGGCTTTAGGATCGCATAGGCCAGCACCCGCATTTTGTGTATCGGCAATGTGCGCTTCAATACTATCAAACGGGTCTAATACCCCGGCAATTCCGCCTTGTGCATAATTAGTACTGCCTTCCGTAAGGGAACCTTTTGCTAAAATGGTGATTTTATGCTCTTCTGCCAACTTTAAAGCAATGGATAGGCCTGCAATACCACTTCCTATTACAAGAATATCGGTTGTTAACGTCTTTGCAATGGCGGGTGACAAAATAAATCCTTTAATTAGCGTTTATACGGAAGATAGCAGGCCTGTCTTCTATTGGTTGGCCTCCGTCAGCTCTATATTATATTGAACTCTAAGATGATTGTTGTTGTATATTTAATTGTACAAGAACTTTTGGTGCGAATCATAAATCGCAAAAACGTAAAAATTATGTTGAAAGTTAAAGCAATACCCCCTATAAATCAAGTTATAGACTTATTTGATTGTGAAATTCAACTAGGAAAAATATGCAAAGTGAATTAAAAACGGTACTGCGTGAGCAGGGGCTTGTAGTCGCAATGGATGGTGAAGATGTTTTGGTCGAAACTCAGCGAAGCACAGGCTGTTCTGGATGTTCATCAGAATCGGGTTGCGGTACTTCGGCTTTGGCAAAATTATTCACAGGAACAAGTAAAACGCCAATTAGAGTTAAGAAAAGCCTAGATTGTCAGGTAGGGGATATTGTTGAGTTGGAGCTTGATGAGTCACGATTGCTTCAACATTCATTTATGGCATATGGTTTACCATTAATAGGTCTATTTATTTTAGCTATCGTATTTTCAAACTTTGTTGAGAGTGTTTTTCAAGTGTCAGCTGTTGTAAAAGACATTTCCGCAATTTTAGGTGGTGGCTTAGGGCTGTATTTAGGGTGGTGGATAACTCGTAAAATTTATAAGCCTGTCATGCCTGAATTAAGTAAGGTTTTGTCTCAAAAATCTTGAAGAGATTTTACGTTAAATATGATTAAAACAATAAGTTTAGGAGATAAGTGAACAATGAAAAAATCATCTATATTTTTTGGTGTATTAATAAGTGCACTGCTTCTCTTGCAGCCAACTCTAAGCTATGCTGCAAAAGCCAATAACTATGGATTGCCTGATTTCAGTCGGTTAGTTGAAGATACAAACAGTAGTGTGGTGAATATTAGTACCACAAAAAAGGTGGCTCGCCAATTTAATCCAGAGTTTAGAGGTTTACCAGACGATATGTTGCGCCATTTCTTTGGCTTGCCTCAATTTAGAGGTGAGCCTAGAGGTCAGCTGCCAGACACCCCTAGAGAAGAAGAGTCGCACTCATTAGGTTCTGGATTTATTATCAGTGAAGATGGTTATATTTTGACTAATAATCATGTGGTTGAAGGTGCTGACGAAATTATAGTTCGCATGCGTAACCGTAAAGAGTTAGTGGCAAAAGTGATTGGTACAGATCCACGCACCGACGTGGCATTAATTAAAATTGATGCTGATAATTTGCCTTATGCCAAAATTGGTAAATCAAGTAGCTTAAAAGTGGGGCAGTGGGTACTTGCTATTGGCGAACCATTTGGTCTGGATTTTACGGCTACTCACGGAATTATCAGTGCCCTAGGTCGTGCATTACCTGATGATACCTACGTACCTTTTATTCAAACAGACGTGCCAATTAATCCAGGGAATTCTGGTGGGCCTTTGTTTAATCTAGATGGTGAAGTTGTAGGTATTAACTCGCAAATTTACAGTAAAACAGGTGGTTCAATGGGATTGTCATTCTCAATACCAATTGATATCGCCATGAATGTAGTTAACCAGCTCAAGTCGGATGGTAAGGTTGTTCGTGGTTATTTAGGCGTGCAAATTCAAGAAGTAACCAATGACTTGGCTAAATCTTTTGATTTACCAAAACCACAAGGTGCTTTAGTTGGGCAAACCTACCCAAATACAGCGGCAGAAAAAGCGGGAATTGAAGCAGGAGATATCATCTTAGAATTTGATGGCAAAGTTATCAATAAATCAACAGATTTACCTCCAATTGTTGGCATTACGCCAATCAATAAATCGGTAAAGGTTAAAGTTTTACGTCAAGGTAAAGTGAAGTATTTTACTGTTAAGCTTTCTTCGCTGGATAAAGCCGATAGTATTGCATCCAATTCCAATGGAAAATCTGATAGCAACAATCGTTTAGGCGCTTTGGTTAAGGAATTAGATAAACCAGATTTGGAGGCTCTAAACCTACCTTTTGGTGTTGTGGTAACCAAAGTACTTGGCGGGCCTGCCAAAAAAGCAGGGTTGCAGCAAGGCGATGTAATTGTCACGATTGATTTTAAGCCGGTAAAAAGTGTTGCCGCTTTAAAGAAAATTATGAAGAAACTGCCTGAAGATCGTTCACTGCCTGTAAGAGTGGTTCGTGACCAACGTTCATTATTCTTGCCGCTTGTATTAGGCAAGTAAGTAATACTGAGAGGATATAAACAAGACATAAGTGAATAAGCAGGTGCTCAAAAGCCGATTGAGGTTAAGCAAATGAATCCATGAGATTTATCAATGCGAACCCCCTTAAATTAGCGTAAAATACCTGCCATTCATTTGTAACCAAAACAACACAGCTAAACTTTCGTAAGTATTCGATAACAGTTGTTGATAAAAAGGGGCAAATTGCCCCTTTTTTTATTGTTGTAATTTTTGTTCATTTTTAGACACTTTTTTAAAGTGAACTTCGTATTTGTTAAGTTGGAGCTTAGATGTCAGATAGTTTAAAACATATTCGAAATTTTTCGATTATTGCACACATTGATCACGGTAAATCGACCATTGCGGATCGCTTTATCCATCTTTGTGGTGGGTTGTCTGATAGAGAGATGGAAGCTCAAGTGCTTGATTCAATGGATATTGAAAAAGAGCGTGGTATTACCATTAAAGCGCAAAGTGTGACCCTAGAATACAAAGCAAAAGATGGTGAAACATACCAATTAAATTTCATTGATACTCCTGGTCACGTTGATTTCTCTTATGAAGTATCACGCTCTTTAGCTGCATGTGAAGGTGCGCTTTTAGTGGTGGATGCATCTCAAGGCGTTGAGGCGCAAACCGTTGCTAACTGTTATACCGCTATTGAACAAGGTTTAGAAGTTTTAGTCGTTTTAAATAAAATTGATTTGCCTGCGGCTGATCCAGAGCGTGTTATTGAAGAAGTAGAAGAGATTATTGGTGTAGAGGCCGAAGATGCCGTTCGTGCCAGTGCCAAAGCGGGTATTGGTATTCAAGAAACATTAGAAGATATTGTCGCTAAAATTCCTGCTCCAACGGGTGATCCTGATGCTCCTCTTAAAGCGTTAATTATTGATTCTTGGTTTGATAACTATTTAGGTGTTGTCTCTTTAGTGCGAGTTATTGACGGTAAAATTGCTAAAAAGACCAAAATGAAAGTGATGTCTACCAAAGAAGAGTATTTGGTTGACGATGTTGGTATCTTTACCCCAAAACGTACCTCTACGCCTCAGCTGTCAGCTGGTGAAGTGGGTTATGTTATTTCTGGTATCAAAGACATTGATGGTGCGCCGGTAGGGGATACATTGTGTGATGCTTCTCAGCCAGATGTGGATGCACTTCCAGGTTTTAAAGCCGCACAGCCTCGTGTTTTTGCAGGCCTGTTCCCAATTACTTCTGAACAATATGAAGATTTACGTGAGTCTTTACGTAAATTACGTTTAAATGATGCTGCATTACATTTTGAGCCAGAAACATCCGATGCCTTAGGCTTTGGTTTCCGTTGTGGTTTTCTTGGTATGTTACACATGGAAATCATTCAAGAACGACTTGAACGCGAATATAATATTGACCTAATCACGACTGCACCAACGGTTGTGTACGAAGTATTAACTAAGTCTGGAGATATCATATCTATTGATAACCCTTCAGAACTACCTGATATGGGAATTATTCAAGAGATTCGTGAGCCAATTATTCAAGCCAATATTCTTGTGCCGAACGAGTACGTTGGTGCGGTTATGAAACTGTGTATTGAAAAACGTGGTGTTCAAAAAGACATGCAGTATTCTGGTGGTCAGGTTTCAATTAACTATGAGCTACCTTTAAACGAAGTAGTTTTAGACTTCTTTGACCGCTTAAAATCATGCAGCCGTGGTTATGCATCTATGGATTATGAATTTAAACGTTTCCAAGCTGATGACCTAATCCGAGTGGATTTTATGGTTAACGGTGAAAAAGTAGATGCCTTAGCGGTAATCGCGCACAGAAGCTTTGCCGTTCAGCGTGGTAAGGTCATCATAGAAAAACTCCGTGAAGTGATTCCTCGTCAGATGTTTGATGTTGCCATTCAAGCCGCTATTGGTGGAAAAATTATTGGCCGCTCTAACGTTAAAGCCTTACGAAAAAACGTCACTGCCAAATGTTATGGGGGCGATGTATCACGTAAGAAAAAACTTCTGCAAAAACAGAAAGAAGGTAAAAAACGCATGAAATCGATTGGTAGCGTAGAATTACCACAAGAAGCCTTTTTAGCCATATTAGATACTGGAGACTCTTAAAAATGAGTTTTGAATTAATTTTAGTCATTATCACAGCGATTACGGGTGTGATTACTTATGTAGATAAAGTGGTCTGGCGCCCTAAGCGTGTTTCAGCCATGATGACTGAAAAAGAGCCAATCTTGGTTGAATACGCTCGCTCTTTGTTTCCAGTATTTTTAGTGGTATTGGTATTACGTTCTTTTATTATTGAGCCATTTAGAATTCCTTCTGGTTCTATGTATCCAACGCTACAAATTGGTGATTTTATTGCGGTTAATAAATTTGCTTATGGCGTGAAATTACCTGTTTTACAAACTAAGATAATCCCAGTTTCAGAACCTGAGCGTGGCGATGTTGTGGTCTTCAAATATCCAAATGATCCAGATGTTGATTACATCAAACGTGTGGTTGGTTTGCCTGGCGATGAAATTACTTATGTCGGTAGAACGATCTTTATCAATGGTAAAGCTGTACCACAAAAGTATATAGGCAAATATCATGGTACAGATTCAAGTGCCATTATGAATGGTGCCTCGGTGGTTGAAGAGACGTTCTCGGACGGAAATGTGCATCAAATCTTGCTAGATATGGATAAATCAAGTAAAGACATGAATACGGTTGTTGTGCCAGAAGGTCATTACTTTATGATGGGTGATAACCGTGACCACAGTAACGACAGCCGCTTTTGGGGCTTTGTTCCAGAAAAAAACCTAAAAGGTAAAGCGTTTGGAATTTGGATGAACTGGGATAACGGTTTACACTTAAATCGTTTGGGTACAGGGATTGAATAAAATGGCTAAACAGACCAAAAAACTCACTGTTGAACGTATCGCAAAATTAGAGCAGTTAGCGAAAAAACTGGGCTATCAATATAATGATATCTCTGTTTTACAGCATGCTCTTACGCACCGTAGTATGGGTGCGGTAAATAATGAACGTTTAGAGTTTTTAGGTGATAGTTTAGTTAACTTTATGATTGCAGATGCCTTGTTTCATCAGTTTAACAAACTGCCAGAAGGTGATATGAGCCGTGTTAGAGCTCATCTTGTTAAAGGTGACACTTTGGCAATTATTGGTAGAGAATATCAATTAAGCGATTATTTAGTATTAGGGCCTGGAGAGTTAAAAAGTGGCGGTTTTAGACGAGACTCCATTATTGCTGATGCGGTTGAAGCGATCATTGCTTCTGTATACGAGGATGGTGGCTTAGACGCTTGCAGACAGTTGGTAACCCGTTTTTACAGTAAACGTTTGGCAGAATTAGACCCTAAAAAAGTAGGCAAAGACCCTAAAACGCGCTTGCAAGAATATTTGCAGTCTCAAAATGCAGATTTGCCTGAATACTCTATTATTAGTGTCAATGGTGCGGCACATGACCAAGAATTTACCGTTTCATGTTATGTTGGTAAGTTAAATTCTAAATTTGAAGCCATTGCCACTAACCGCAGAAAAGCAGAACAAAAAGCGGCTGAAATTGCTTTAGAAGCTTTAGGTCAGTTATAAACGGCCTAGTAAAAAAATCATCAAAACAACTAACCAGGCCTGGTTATTTGTATTTCTTTGACCAAATTAATATCAAGCACATTATAATTAATTACATAACTATGTGATTAAATTGAGAAAGTCATGACAGATAACGAACTATCTTTAGAAGAAATTTTAGCTAAAAGTAATACTGATTCGGCAGAATCAACCAATTATCAAGCGGGTTTTGCAGCAGTAATTGGGCGTCCAAATGTGGGTAAATCCACTATTATGAATGAGTTACTTGGTCAAAAGCTCAGTATCACATCACATAAGCCGCAAACTACACGCCACCGAATTCACGGTATTTATACAACGGCACAGCACCAAATTGTTTATGTAGACACCCCAGGTATGCACCTAGGGGGTGAAAAATCCATTAACGATTATATGAACCGCACGGCCAACAGTGCTTTTGCTGATGTGGACGTGATTTTGTTTGTGGTAGAAGCTGGACGTTGGACCAAAGAAGATGCCGCGGTTGCTAAAAAACTAAAAGGCATTGATACGCCAGTTGTGGTTTTAATGAATAAAATCGATAACTACAAAAACAAAGAAGCGCTTTTCCCGTTTATGCAAGAAGTGGGTGAAAACGTCAGTATGGACACGCTTATTCCTATCTCTGCCTATAAGAAAAGTGGGCTAGATTTAGTTAAAAAAGAAGTGCTTAAGTATCTACCCAATCAGGACATGATTTTTCCAGAAGAGTACGTAACAGATCGTTCGCAACGCTTTTTAGCGGCGGAAATTATTCGTGAAAAATTAATGCGTACCTTAGGTGAAGAAGTGCCTTATGGTTCTACCGTTGAAATTGAACAGTTTAAATATGACCAAGAAGAAGGTCGCTGGTTGATTAATGCGCTCATTTTGGTGGAACGTAAAGGTCAAAAGCAGATTGTTATTGGTAAAAAAGGCGACCTCATTAAGAACATGGGTATTCAAGCTCGTAAAGACCTTATTGCTTTATTAGATGGACGTGTTCACCTTGAACTTTGGGTTAAGGTTAAAGAAAATTGGTCTGACGATGCTCGTGCTTTGGCTAGTTTAGGGTACGACGACAACTATTCAAGTTAATAAAGTAGGCGGCTATGCACATAGAACAGCCTGCTTTTGTTCTTCACTCTCGTCCATATAGAGAAACCAGTGCCTTAGTGACTTTTTTAACGCCAGAATATGGCAAGGTCAACGGTGTGGTTCGTGGTGTGAGAGGGGGGCGTAAAAGTGCGTCGCAAAAAAGCGCCATGTTACAGCCGTTTCAACAACTTTCTCTTCAGTGGCGAGAAAAACCCAATAACCAATCTGACCTGCTCAGTATTCAAAATATAGAGATGTCTTCATTGCGTTTTCCGCTGCAAGCGGAGGCAAATATTTGTGGTTTGTATGTCAATGAAATTTTGTATCGTTTGCTGTTCCCACAAGTGGCAATTGAAGCCCTGTTTGAAATCTACCAACAAACGTTATACCAGTTATTAGCTGCCAAACAGCGTAATGACCAGGCCTGGTCACTTCGTCAATTTGAATTTCAGCTGTTATCAGAACTGGGTCACGGGTTAATGTGTGATGAAGACATTCATCAACACCCTATTCTTTCTGAAGAAAGTTATTATTTTTACCCTCAGTACGGAGCGGTATTGTCTAGTTTGGATAGCCAACAGAAGGGTGTCTTGATTCAAGGGGAATGTTTGTTAGCCCTCACCGAAATGCGTTATTGCGAGGCCTGCTTACCTCAATTAAAACGTTTGTTTAGAACGGTATTGGCTGAATACTTAGGCAACAAACCGATTATGACTCGTGAACTATTCAGGTAATACACGCAAAGCTTTCACTGCCGGGCAGTTTAAAAAAACATAGTCTTTGCTAATTCACGCGTGATATTTCGCCTGTAAACGGTGATAATACTCAGTTATAGTTAGCTCTATAGCCATTTTAGGTTTAGTTTTATTTTTATTTTAGTTTCAAGGAATGTTAATGAATCCGATTTATTTAGGTTTGAATATTGATCATGTTGCAACGTTACGTCAAGCACGAGGAACACGCTATCCAGACCCGATAAAGGCCGCGCTTGATGCTGAGATGGCGGGCGCAGACAGTATTACATTGCATTTACGTGAAGACCGTCGTCATATTCAAGATGAAGATGTGATTCGCATTTCGGCTGTTCGCCAAACTAAAGTGAATTTAGAGATGGCCGCTACTGAAGAGATGGTGCAAATCGCCATTCAGCAAAAGCCGGAAGATGTTTGTCTGGTGCCTGAAAAACGTGAAGAGTTAACCACCGAAGGCGGGTTGGACGTAGCCGGGCAAAAAGAATGGTTGACCGATGTTTGCACTCGTTTAGCCGAAGCAGGGTGCAGAGTCTCTCTGTTTATTGATCCAGAAGAAACACAAATTGCCGCAGCTAAGGAAGTGGGCGCGCCAGTGATTGAACTGCATACCGGTACCTATGCTGAATTAGAAAAACAAGCCGAAGTACAGGCTGAAATTAATCGCCTTCAACAAGCCGCTCGTTATGCAAATGGTTTAGGTTTAGTGGTCAATGCAGGTCACGGTTTACACTATCATAATGTTCAACCTATTGCTGCTATGAAAGAAATTGAAGAACTGAATATTGGTCACGCCATTATCTCTCAGGCGGTGTATTCAGGGCTGCCTGAAGCGGTAAAAGAGATGAAGCGTTTAATGATTGAAGCGCGTCAAAACGCCTATCTACAAGACTAGCTTTACACATGATAGTTGGTGTTGGAACAGACATTGTTGATGTGAACCGAATAGAAAAGGTTTACATCAAACAAAAGCACGCATTTGCCGAACGTCTATTATCGGATGTTGAGCTTAAAGAGTTTGAACACCAACTCTATCCAGAGCGTTTTTTGGCAAAACGTTGGGCATTAAAAGAAGCGGTTTCCAAAGCTCTCGGAACGGGTATTGCCAAAGGTGTTCGCTTTAAAGATATGACTATTGGGCACAAAGAGAGTGGGCAACCAATTTTGCTTCTAGCTGGTTCAACGCTTGATAAATCCAACGAACTCGGTATTACCCATTGGGCAATCAGTGTCAGTGACGAAAAACACCATACCGTTGCCTTTGTGGTTGCTGAACAACGCTCTTAACCTCCCTTCTAATTTATTTCAAATATAAAATAATGGAGCTATTTCTCAATGAATAAGTCTCAAATCACAAATCTAGTTGCTTTAGCAATTTTGGTATTAGGTTATGTTTTAGCCAATAATTTAGTATTAATGGTGGGTTTATTTGCTCTTTCAGGCGCATTAACTAACTGGTTGGCAATTTATATGTTATTTGAAAAGGTACCAGGCCTGGTCGGTTCTGGCGTGATTCCAAATCGTTTTGAAGCCTTTAAAGAAGCCATTAAAAATCTGATGATGGAGCAGTTTTTTACGCAAGAGAATATAGACCGTTTTGTGTCCGCCAGTGCCAAAGAGTCAAAGTTTGATTTACAGCCAGTAATTGAAAAAGTCGATTTAACACCCTCCTATGATAAGTTGGTTGAAGTGATTATGAACTCTTCTTTTGGTTCAATGTTAGGGATGTTTGGCGGGGCAGACGCCTTAACGCCTTTAAAAGAACCCTTTGTTAAAAATATGAAAAGCTCGCTTATCGAAATGACACAAAAAGAGTCGTTTCATGCCTTGCTTCAAGAAGAGATGGATCAACCCGATGTTATGGCCGATATTCGTGCCAAAGTTGCAGAAATTATTGATGCCCGACTGCAAGAGTTAACGCCTGATTTGGTTAAACAGATGGTACAACAGATGATTAAAGAACACCTAGGCTGGCTTGTGGTTTGGGGTGGTGTATTTGGTGGTTTAATTGGTTTGGCCTCCGCTTTATTAATGAATACGCTGTAGTTTTTCATTACCTACCAAAGAATAAAGAGTTGCGATGTTATTGTTAGCGTTTCCAATTTGGGCCGTCATTATCAGCGTCATTGCCGTGGCATTTCCTCATTGGTTTGTTGATTTAAAATCACTGATTGTACCTTTGTTAATGGCAGTCATGCTTGGCATGGGTTTAACGCTGAGTTGGCAAGACTTTATTCAAGTCTGGAAACACCGTATGGTGGTTGGCCTGGGTGTGGCAATACAATTTATTATTATGCCGCTTACAGCCTGGTTGCTTTCTATGCTATTTGGGCTCTCTTTAGAGTTAACCATAGGTATGATGCTAGTGGGGGCTACCGCAGGTGGAACCGCGTCTAATGTTATGGCGTACTTAGCCAAAGGTGATGTTGCGTTATCGGTGAGTATGACCATTGTATCCACCTTGGCGGCGGTGGTTTTATTACCTTTATTAACGTGGCTCTATCTCGGGCAATCGGTAGATGTTCCCGTTATTTCAATGCTCATGATGTTGGTTAAGTTAATTCTTGCACCCTTATTGATTGGTATGGTAATTAACGCCTTATTTCACAATAAAATTCAAAAGTTTTTGCCGTTATTTCCTGTATTTTCAATGGCCGTTATCTTATTAATTATTGCCATAGTGGTGGCGCTTAATGCCAATAACCTTGCCACGGTTGCATGGTCGTTAATGCTTGCGGTGACACTGCATAATCTTATTGGCCTGTTTTCGGGTTATATTCTGGCAAGAAAGTTGGGTTACAACTCTGTTATTGCCCGAACGGTTGCCATTGAAGTTGGTATGCAAAACTCGGGGTTAAGTGTTGCTTTAGCCATTAAATACTTTAGTGCTGTCAGTGCGTTGCCAGGGGCTTTATTTAGTATTTGGCATAATTTATCAGGCTCTATTTTTGCCAGCTATTGGCAAAATAAAGATAAGCTCAAATAAGTTTAAAACCACCAGGCCTGCCTGGTGTTACTCATAATTGTTTTTTGGCTGTTTGTTTTATTGAACTAAACGTCTACGAATAACCACGCCAATAAAATTACCAAGCAGAGCAAACACAAACCAAACCCAACCATGCAGGCTACCTGAAGCAATACCACTAAAGAAAGCGCCAATATTGCAACCAGAAGCCATCACCGCTCCAAAGCCCATAATGGTTCCTCCAATAATACTTCCCATTAAACCTTTGGTTGTAATGGCTACCTTAACTCTAGGTTTGAGCAACGAGACCAAAAACGCGCCTAAAATCACGCCCATAGTGGTGAGGCTAATGGTGTTTTCAAATATCCCCTGATTCATTCGGGTGGTGTTTTCCATACTGTAATCCCAAAAAGTCCAATCAAAGGGTAAAGCAAAAAAGTCAATAAAACGGGTGCCCCAGTATGGAAAGATAGAACTAATTGACCAAGGCGTGCCTGAAATAAACAGCAACGAAGCATTTAAAAAGGCCAAGCTAATAGCGGCAATTAAAAACGGATGACTTATTCGTTTTTTAGCATGAAACAAAACTTGATAATCAGTATGATGACGTTGCTCAAAACGCTTTAAAAACAGATACAGGCCTGCTAACAATGCCAGTTGGATGAATAAACCGAATAGCCAACCAAATTCTCGTTGAAACGCAATCGGTTCAATGGCAGGCAAGGTACTCCAATCTCCAAAAGTCAATGCGGCTAAAGTGCCACCTACAACCATAAAAGAAAGAGTGGACACTGACAGAGCTTGCAGCTGGCCAACACGGTTTAGAGTACCAGAAGTACAACCACAACCAATCTGCATACCAATACCAAATATAAAGGCCCCAATAGGAATAGCTAAGCTTAATGGTCTAATAAAACCCGTAAAGGTTTGTTCGTTCCAACCTTGTAATGCAAGCAGGGGTGCAAACAGCACAATAACAACAGCCAACAACCAAATAATGGCACGCATACCAGCGGTACGTTTATCCATAATAAGTGAACGAAAACTGCTACTAAACCCATACTGAAAGTAATTTAAGGTTGCGCCCAATAACGCACCAATAAATATTAAATTAACAGTGTAGAGATAGTCAATTTGAGTGGATTGGTAAATGCCAAACAGAACAAGAGGGGAAAGAATAAGGGTTATAAATAACCATGGTTTAGAACTGAGCATTATTGAATATCCGAAAGAGTTTTAAGAATGGTAATAAATTACTCTTATTTATTCTAATAAAAGCTATTTATAACTCTATTCAGAAATTACGGCTTCCTATATGTTTAAGTTCAGGATGAGCGGTTAACTTCGATAGATGGTTTCAATTAAGTGAAAACCAAACTTGGTTTTGATAGGGCCGTGAACTTTTAGCACAGGCAGTTTAAACACCACATTATCAAATGCCTTAACCATCTGGCCTGGTCTAAACTCACCTAAATTTCCCCCTTTTTTAGCCGAGCTACACAAAGAGTGTTTTTTAGCTAAAGTGCCAAAATCCGCACCGCCTGCCAGTTTCTTTTTAAGTGTTTCTGCTTCTTCTTTGGTTTTTACCAAAATATGTCGTGCGCAAGCCATTGCCATGTTTAAATTGTCCTTGAGTGTAACGGTAAAAAATACAAATAACATCCATACCGCGCAAATTAATTTTTGTCTTTCTTTTCCGTAATATCTGTTGGAAGTTTAGCAAATAAATGGGCTTTCATCTTCTCCCACAAAGGTTTACCCAACAACAAAATTGCAATATAAAAAGCCACCTCGCCTACAACAATTAAGGCCGTGATAATACCCGCCGATTCGGCCACACTAAAGTCCAAAAAAGGAATAATAAAAACCCCAATCCAAGCAATGGCAGAAAGGGCAAATAAAGTGTAAGCTAATGGCTTAATAATAGGATTAATACGGTTTTTTACAGACATAGATAGCAGTTGTTTAATAAATAACTTGTGGCTTTTAAGTGCAAAGCCCTCAATTTGTTTTTTACAATTAAAAGTAAAACGGAATATTCATGAGTAATCAAATAAAAAAGAATACCATACCAGGCCTGGTAACATGGCTTTTAAGCATTATTATTGTTGCTCTGTTACTCACCTCATGCAGCAGGGCTAAATTACCTGCGCTGCAGTCCGAAGATGTAATTGTGGCCTTTGGCGATAGCTTAACCGCAGGTTATGGGGTAACCAAAAATCAAAGTTACCCAGCTGTATTAGCCAACTTAACACGCCACAAAGTCATCAATGCCGGTATTTCTGGTGAAACCACTGCGCAAGGGTTGGCCCGTTTTCAATCTGTTTTAGAAGAGCACAACCCAGGCCTGGTTATTTTACTAGAAGGTGGTAATGACGTTTTGCAAAAAGTGCCTGTTGGCGTGATTTACAGTAACTTAAAACGTATGTTGCAAATAGCCAAACAAAAGGGCGTACCTGTGCTATTAGTAGGTGTACCAGAGAAAAAACTCTTTGGCAGCTCACTAGACATTTATGCCGATTTAGCCGAAGAATTTGATATTCCGTTAGAAGAAGACATAGTAGCTAACCTAATCAAAAGGCCCTCTATGAAATCCGATTTTGTGCACTTTAACCAACAAGGTTACCAAGCAATGGCACAGGCCATTGATGCCAAATTAAAAGAACATGGAGCCATTCAATAGCCTAATTAATACAGTAATTAATACAGTAATTGCATGTTTAATGCCCAAAACGTATTACCTTACAAAGGCACGATAAAACCCAATTTAAAACCTCAGTTTAAAAACCAATTTAAAAAACCAATGCAACAAAAAATATAAAACTAAATGTAAACCGCAATATGAAAACGCAATTAATCACCCAACAAGGGTTTAAAAAACTGCAAGCCGAACTGGACGAACTTTGGCGTAAAGAACGCCCAGCGGTGACCAAAATTGTTACTTGGGCAGCCAGTTTGGGAGACCGATCCGAAAACGCAGACTACCAATACAACAAACGCCGTTTAAGAGAAATAGACCGCCGTGTTCGTTTTTTAAGAAAAACCCTAGAACAAATCACCATTGTAAAATACCAACCGCAACAAGAAGGCAAAGTGTTTTTTGGTGCTTGGGTTGCGCTAGAAGACATAGATGGCAAAACCTTAAAGTTCAGAATAGTAGGCCCAGAAGAAATATATGGTGAAAAAGACTATATATCTATCGACTCACCCATGGCACGTGCCTGTATTGGCAAACAGGTAGACGATGAAGTGATCGTACCCACACCAACAGGCAAAAAGGCGTGGTATGTCACCGATATTTCTTATGAAAAAGAGGCATAAAAGCCAATAAACAAAGGCTAATTACATTAACACTGTGTTAATATTACGCACAATTTATTACCTAGTTTAAAAGATACCCAGTTCATGT
>JAUUDE010000063.1 GCA_030826915.1 Thiomicrospira sp. | reverse complement strand
CCTGTTAAAAAATAACGTTTTGCCAATAAGAAACCAAAATAACTAAACAGTAAAAACAGAATCGGCATCTTTTTCCATTCCGCATAAAACGTTAAACCTTCATACGGCTGCACCTCACCACGCAACACCCCTACTTCATAAGCGGGAATTTGTTGTTTAATATTGCCTTTAATATCCACAATCGCAGTATGACCTGTATTGGTACTACGGGCAATTTCTCGCCCTAACTCAAGCGCACGCATCTGCACCTCTTGCAACTGCTGTGCAGGTTCAAAGGTGTTGGCAAACCAAGCATCGTTACTCACGGTAATGAGATATTTAGCTTGCGGTAACTGCATGGCTAACTCTTCACCAAACGCCATTTCATAACAGATACTTAGGCCAGCATATTGCCCACCTAACTTCAAAGGTGTTTGGTTAATATCACCAGCCGTAAAAGTCGCAAAGGGAATATCAAATAGCTCACTTACAAAAGCAAAGGCACTGGTAAAAGGAAAAAACTCGCTAAATGGTACAAGGTGATGCTTGTAATAACGATCTTCAGGGTTATGAACATTAATCAGGGCGTTGTAATAATGTTCTGAGTTACGACCACCGGCAATTGCACCTACCAAAATATCCGTTTTTAGCAATTTGGCATCCTTAATAAAGCTTTTTAAAGCGCCTTTTTCTACTACATCATAATAGGCAGGAACCGCCGTCTCAGGCCACACAATCACATCAGCACTTAGGTTCTTTTTGGTTAGACCAATATAGGTTTTAAGTGTAGGGTAAAACTCATCTGGCAACCATTTCTTTTCTTGGGGAATATTTCCCTGAATTAATGCAATATCAATCGGTTTATCAACAGGCTTAACCCACTCTACGTTTTGTAACAGGCCACCTATAGACCAAATCAAACACAGTGAAATACTCGCAACCACCCAGTTTCTTTTTTGATAAAGCCACAATAGCAAGCCTGCAGAAACCGCGACCATCCAGCTTACACCCCAAACACCAAATACAGGCGCATAGCCATCCAGCCAAGTATGGAGGTGGGTTGTGCCACTTAACAAAAATGGGAAACCACCAAAGATGGAGGAACGAATCAGTTCAATCAATACCCAAACGGCAGGAAATAAAAGAACAAGTACCAGGCCTGGTCGATTTGAATTTTTAAAATACTGGGCAATCCAACCGCCTAAAGCAGTAGATAAAGCTAAAAATAGAACAAATCCAAAGGTAAGCAGAACCGCAACAGGCAGAAAAACACCAGAATAGAAATACATACTTGAAAACAGCCAGCTCACACCCAAACCAAACTGCCCCAAACCAAACCAAAGACCAATTTTTGCTGCTTCAAAGCGTGTGTCTGCAGCCAGCCATAGCATAAACAGGCCTGCAATTGAAACAAGTATGACCTGGGAAACACCAAAAGGTGCAAAAGCAAAGACACTTAATAAACCAAGAAAAAAAGCAATTCCATGCTGTTTAGCAGGTACAAATACATTCTTTAAAAAGTTAAAAACTGATTTCAAAACAGAACCTTTGAGTTGAAGTAACGTTAATGCGTTTAGATTTTCTGTTCCTGCATATCAAGTATCTGTTCATCAGTTACTTCGATAACTTGCTCTTCAACTGGTTTAACCTCAAACAACTCTGCACGGCGATCCGTGGCTTTTAGAACTCGAAAGCACAGTCCGTGCGTTTCTAAAGTTTCACCAACAACAGGTACATGCCCTAATTCAACACCCAAGAAACCACCAATGGTTTCCGTGTTTTCCGTTTCAATTTGAACATCAAAAAATTGGTTAAACTCTTCAATCGTTGTTAAAGCTTGAACGGAGTAAGCACCTGCTGCACGTTTTTGAATACATTCGTCTTCTTCCACGTCATGTTCATCTTCAATATCACCAACGATTTGCTCTAAAACGTCTTCAATCGTAATCAGGCCTGCTAACTCGGCATATTCATCGACTACTAAAGCTAAGTGATTACGACTAGATTTAAACTCGCGTAATAAAACATTTAAGCGTTTACTTTCAGGAATGAAATTGGCTTCACGATAAATATTTTGCAAATCTTCTTTGGTTTTAAGCTCGCCTTTTACTACGGCTCTTAATACATCTTTTGCCAAAAGCACGCCAATAATTTCCTTATCTATCATCACTGGATAACGAGAGTGCGAGCTTTCTAGCATGGTCTCTAAAATAGATTCTAAAGGTTCTGTTGCATCAATAATTTCAATCTGCGGACGTGGAACCATCACATCACGCACTCGTGCTTCAGAAACACCCAAAACACCTTCAATCATTAATAATGCATCTGCATCAATCACATCTTGAGATTGCGCTTCTTTCAAAACGGCTACAATTTCTTCTCGACTCTCCGGTTCATCTGAAAATACTTTTCCAAGACGCTCTAACCACGAAGAGCCGCTACTACTGTCACTCATTTCTTTTTATTACCTTTATTTGAAAATTCAGTTTTAACACAACCAATTTAATGTGTATTTTTTATTTAACTTCTTGCTCGCAATACGGATCTGTGTAACCAAGGCTGTGCATAATCTCTATTTCTATGCCTTCCATTTCCTCGGCTTCGCCCTCATCTATATGGTCATACCCTTGTAAATGCAAGGTGCCATGAACAATCATATGAGCCCAATGTGCTTCTAATGATTTATTTTGCTGTTTAGCCTCTTCTTTAACCACATCGGCGCAAATGACTAAATCACCTAAATAAGGTAAAGCTTCACCAATATCTACCAGGCCTGGTGGTTGCTCAAATTCAAACGATAAAACATTGGTGGGTTTATCCTTGCCTCGATATTCTGAGTTTAATGCTTGGCTCTCTTCAATATCCACAATTCTAATCGTCAACTCAACAGGCTGAGAAGAGCGTGGCGATTGTATACTTGCAGAGACCCATTTTTGACACTGTTCAAGTGATGGAATCGCTTGTTCTTCTATTGCCCATTGTAAATCAATATCTAACATTTTACCTACCCAGACACCAATTAGGACTTTGCATCTTTAAGACGTGCTTGCTTGCGATCGTATTTATCATAGGCTCTTACAATACGCTGCACCATGGCGTGTCTAACCACATCTTGAGCCTGGTAAAAGGTAAAGCCAATACCTTCAACCCCTTCTAAAACTTCAATAACGTGTCGTAAACCCGACTTTTGATGTTTGGGTAAATCACACTGGGTAATATCGCCAGTTATCACGGCTGTGGAGGCAAAACCGATACGGGTTAAAAACATTTTCATCTGTTCAGTAGTGGTATTTTGCGCTTCATCAAGAATAATAAAAGAGTCATTTAAGGTTCTGCCACGCATAAACGCTAAAGGCGCTACCTCAATGACGTTTTTTTCCATTAAACGCTCAACGGTTTCAAAGCCCATCATTTCAAATAAGGCATCAAACAATGGGCGAAGATAAGGGTCTACTTTTTGGCTTAAATCCCCTGGTAAAAAACCTAATTTCTCACCCGCTTCTACCGCAGGCCTGGTTAAAATAATGCGTCGTACTCGTTCATTTTCCAACGCCTCAACCGCTGCTGCTACCGCTAAATAGGTTTTACCTGTGCCTGCTGGGCCAATACCAAAATTCACATCATAAGAGTGAATGGCCTCAATATAGTTCGCTTGGTTTGGATTGCGTGTTTTAATGGTTTTACGGCGTGTTTTAACAAGCACCTGTTCAGAATCTAACGCTTTGGCAGAATCTAAGCCTTTTTCATGCAGTAGCAAGTGAACCTTTTCTGGCGATAAGGTTTCTTCGGCTGTTGATTCGTACAGATCTCTAATCACCTGCTCGGCCTGTACAATTCTATCACCCAGGCCTGTTACATTTACTTGAAAACCACGGGCGTTAATTTCCACCCCCAATCTAAGCTCAACTTGATCAAAATGTTCATTACGCCAACCATATAGGTTTTGTAAACGTTCATTATCTTCAGGAAACAGAGAAAATTGAATAGTGTGTAAAGCTGGCAAGATACGCCTCAAAGTAAAAAAGGTAAAATCAAATGATAATAAAAAAACCAACAAGCTGTTGGTTTAATTAATCATTTTTTTGAATAAAGTCAGAAAATCGATATAAACAAGATATAAGCAAACTATAAAGAGTGATACTGTGGCGCAACATGGCTATCGGCTTCTGGTGTTGCTACTAGTTTTCCACGCAGTGAGTTGGTTAAGGCTTCGGTAATTTCAACTTCCACAAACTGACCAATCAACTCTGGTGAACCTTCAAAGTTAACCACTCGGTTATTTTCAGTGCGCCCAGCCACTTCAGTAAAGGAATTACGAGAAAGCCGTTCTACCAAGACTTTTTGCACTGTACCAATCATGCCTTCGCTGATGGCTAAGGTCTGCTTATTCAATACCTCTTGCAACATAAACAAACGGCGTTTTTTCTTCTCCATTGGTTCATCATCAGGGAATCCAGCCGCTGGTGTGCCAGGACGCTCGCTGTAGATAAAGCTGAAAGAGCGATCATAATTCAGCTCTTCAACTAGGGCCAAAGTTTCTTTAAAGTCATCACAGGTTTCGCCAGGGAAACCAATAATAAAATCGCCGGATAAACTCAAATTAGGACGTAATGCTTTTACTTTACGAATGGTCGATTTGTATTCCAGAACCATGTGATTACGTTTCATCATCGCCAGTACTTTATCTGAACCCGATTGAATAGGCAGGTGAAGGTGAGAAACCAACTCTGGAATCTCTGCATAACAATCAATAATGCTTTGTGTCATTTCATTAGGGTGAGAAGTCGTAAAACGAATACGGTCAATACCATCAATGGTTCTTACTGCATGCATTAAAATCGCTAAATCGGCAATTTCACCATCTACCATCTCACCACGATAAGCATTGACGTTCTGGCCAAGCAAGTTCACTTCACGTACGCCTTGTTCAGCTAAGGTACGAATCTCTTGCATCACATCTTCAAACGGACGACTCACCTCTTCACCGCGAGTATAAGGCACCACACAGAAAGTACAGTATTTTGAACAACCTTCCATAATGGAAACCATGGCGGAAACACCGTTTACTTCGGGTTCTGGCAGGTTATCAAACTTTTCGATTTCTGGAAAAGAGATGTCAATCACTGCTTTTTTCTTTTTAATTGAATCATCACCACGCACACGCAAGGCTTCATCAATCATCGCAGGTAAACGGTGTAAAGTTTGCGGGCCAAAAATCACATCCACACTTGGCGCACGCTGGCGAATCACTTTACCTTCTTGGGATGCAACACAACCACCAACCCCAATCACACGATTAGGTTTTTTGGCTTTCCACTTAGACCAACGACCCAGCTCAGAAAACACCTTCTCTTGTGCTTTTTCACGCACAGAACACGTATTCATCAAAACCACATCCGCCTCTTCTGGTTCAGTTACCAACTTTAAGCCATAAGTTTTTTCCAACAGACTCGCCATCTTGTCAGAATCATACTCATTCATCTGACAACCATAAGTAATAACGTAAAGACCGCCTGTAAAAGGAGTGGTTTGAGACATACAAATTCCGTGTTTTAAAAAGGGTAAATAAACAATAATATCGAATCTATCTAGCTGAATAGTATACAGTTTTTAATAGAAAACAAATAAGGGCGGGTATTCTAACATAGAGAAAGAATAAAAAGGAAACTTGTCGTTAAAAAGGGATGAGCTGGCCTGTGAACTGGTTTAATTAGACAGGACACTTTAATAATGGACAATAATCCTAATTATTGAGGTGTTTATGACAAAACGAAAAAATAGAACGTATTCAGATGAATTCAAAAAAGAAGCGATTGCTTTAGTAAGCGAACAAGGAT
>JAUUDE010000080.1 GCA_030826915.1 Thiomicrospira sp. | reverse complement strand
GTATGAAAATTCTTTAAGAAAAGTGTCCTGTGGGAGTTGACCAGAACATATTCCAAAGTTAATAAATATCATTCAGAAATATTTAACTGATAACTCTAAAGAACCAAAACAAAGTTTATAGGTTAAAATTCTGCTTAATTGAATTTTTTATTAGATTTTGACTCTAATCAAAGCCATTATGCCTCGCAAACTTAGAAAAAATATTGGAGCTATACAAGTTGATAAAGACATTCAATTTATATCCACCCATTGAGCCCTATGTTCAACACAGCCTACAAGTAGATAGTACTCACACTCTACATTTGGAAGAGTGTGGCAACCCCAAAGGTATTCCTGTTCTTTTTGTGCATGGAGGACCAGGTGGTGGTTATGCACCCATTCATCGGCAGTTTTTTGACCCTGCCGTGTACCGTATTGTTTTATTTGATCAGCGCGGTTGTGGTAAATCTCGTCCACATGCTTGTTTAACCAATAACACCACTGCTCACCTCATTGAAGACATTGAAAAAATTCGCCGTCATTTAGAAATTGAAAAATGGGTATTATTTGGTGGTTCTTGGGGTTCAACGCTCTCATTACTGTATGCACAAGCCTACCCAGAAAGAGTGTTGGGGCTTATTTTGCGTGGTATCTTTTTATGCAGAGAGCAAGATGTAAATTGGTTTTATCAACAAGGAGCCAATCGCTTTTATCCTGAATACTGGAAAGATTTTATTGCGCCGATTGCGCCAGAAAAACAGGGCAACATTGTTGAAGCTTATTATGAACTCTTAACCAATAGTAATGAAGTTGCCAGAATGCGTGCCGCAGAGGCTTGGTCAGTTTGGGAAGGCAGAACTTCAAACCTTCAAACCGATTGCGATACTGTGAACCATTTTGGGGAACCGTTTCACGCTTTAGCAATGGCTAGAATTGAATGTCATTATTTTAAACATAATGCTTTTATTGAAAAAAACCAAATAATACAAAATGCATTTGCTATTAGCGACATACCTATTACCATTGTGCATGGTCGCTACGATATGATATGCCCCATTAACCAGGCCTTTGATCTACATACTGCTTTACCTCATTCAAAACTTATTATTTGCAACCATTCTGGGCACTCTGCCATGGAACCAGAAATCAGTAAAACACTCGTTAATGTAACTGATGAATTTGCAGAATTTCTTGGTTAAGAAGTATAGATTATGGTCTGTTTAATTCAACGAGTTACTCAAGCTAAAGTCACAGTTAATAATCAGGTTATTGCAGAAATTAACTCTGGGCTTTTAGTATTAACCGCTTTTCAGCCTAATGATGACAGTAAAAACATCATTAAAATGACAAAGAAGTTATTAAATTACCGTCTCTTTCCTGACGATAATGACAAGATGAATCTTAATGTTCAACAGATAGGAGGTGATGTATTACTTGTACCTCAATTTACTCTAGCTGCTAACACCCAAAAAGGCTTAAGACCTAGTTTTTCATCATCCGCAAAACCCGCAATAGCCACCATGTTATTTGATGAATTTGTTCAAAATAGCAGGTTACTTTACCCAAAAATACAAACAGGCAAATTTGGTGCAGACATGCAAGTCAGCCTAATTAATAATGGCCCTGTTACATTTTGGCTAGAAACTTAATTTTTTATGCAGCTCATTTTATTTCTCTATCATTAGGAGTTCTTTAAGAAAGTGATTCCAATTAAAGAAGTAAATCTGCTAAACTGATTTTCTTGAAATCAACTGTTTAAAAGACCTAATGCATTATGTCTATTTCAGAACCTGAAAACATAAAAATCCTTATTATTGAGGATGATCCTGTTACCAGTTTGGCTGTAACAAAAGTCTTAGAAAAAACTGGACATATTGTTATACAGGCTAATAATGGACGTGAAGGCCTAAACGCCTATACAGAGCATAAACCTAATTTGGTAATTGTGGATGCCATGATGCCTGTAATGAATGGCTACGACACTATTAAAGCTATTAGAAACTTAGAGCATAGACATTCACTCCCTCTCATCATGCTTACAGCATTAGATGACATAGACTCAATAAACAAAGCATTTGAATTCGGAGCAACTGATTTTGTGACCAAGCCAATTAATTGGTCATTATTAACTCAACGCATCAAATATGCTTTACGCTCATCACAAATAGAAAAACAATTTAGAAAAACACAATCTCAACTGATTTACGCTCAAAGATTAGCTAAACTAGGATATTGGGAATGGGACGCAAAACTTGATAAGATAACTGCTTCCCAATCTGCTTTTGAACTTTTTAATGTACCCATTAATTCAAACTCTACTCTAGATAATTTTTTAAGTCGCGTCTTGCCCAAGGACATGCCTCTTATTCAGCAAATTATTACCGATGCTAGGAGTGGACAACCCCACATTCAAATTAGCTTTAGAGTTATTCAGCAAGATGGCCACCTTCGTCATATAGAGTGTTTAGGTGAAGTCTCCTTTGATGATGACGATGCTATTTCTAAAATCACTGGGTCCGCTCAGGACATTAGCCGCCTTCACAAGACTGAAACCTTAATACACTACCAATCTAAGCATGACACCTTAACTGAACTGCCAAACCGCGCTAGCTTTAACGAGATGTTAACCAAAGCCCTAGCTGAAAATACCAACAAACATTTGGGTGCGGTGCTTATTTTTGATATAGACCGTTTTAAACAAATTAACAAAAATCTTGGTCAAGATAAAGGGGATGACGTTCTAATCTCTCTTGCTCAAAGACTCAACAGAATCACTCGTGAAGGCGACTTTGTTGCACGCATTGGCAGTGATGAATTTGCGATTTTACTGCCCCACATTGAAAACAGTAACGAACTCAATCTTATTATTAATCGTTTCAGTAATGATTTAAATGCTCCATTTGTTGTTAACAACAAAGACCTTTTTGTTAGTTATAGTTGCGGTATTTCTGTGTTTCCTAATGATGCTACCGACACCGAAACCGTTATTGAGCATGCCAATAGTGCACGAGTGTCAGCAAAAGCATCAGGTGGTAATCAATTTACTTTTTATCGTCCTGATATGAATGACGATGCTTTAGATATGCTTTCACTAGAAAATGATTTACGAAAAGCACTAATCAACAAAGAAATTGAAGTCTTTTACCAGCCCCAAGTGGATGCTAAAACCCTTAAACCTATCGGATGCGAAGCTTTGGTTCGTTGGCGACACCCTACTCGTGGGTTAATTGTACCCAACGTGTTTGTCCCTCTAGCAGAAAGTACTGGAATGATAATAGAAATTGGTCGTTTCATTGCCGAAACCGCTATCAAACAAACCGAAAAATGGCACTCCATGGGTTATGACCAAATACGTATTGGTATTAATTTGTCTAGCCGACAATTCAGCCAATCCAGCTTAATTGATGATATACAATCCTCCCTACAAAAAACAAATTTACCTAGCCATTTTATTGATCTAGAAATCACTGAAAGCTTGGCGATGAGTGATGCTGAAAATAATATCGAAATTCTTTCTCGTCTCAAAGGACTCGGGTTTAAAATTTCCATAGATGATTTCGGTACAGGTTATTCATCTTTAGCTTATTTACATAGCTTTCCGATAGACACCATTAAAATTGATAGATCTTTTGTATTAAACCTAGATACTCTTCAAGGTGAAGCCATAGCAAAAACCATTTTAGCTATGGCTGAAAGTTTAAATTTAGAAGTTATCGCAGAGGGTATTGAGCTTGATGAACAACAAGACTTCTTTTTTGGAAAACATTGTGACATTTTCCAGGGGTATAAATTCGGTAAACCGATGCCACATAAAGAATTTACACAATGGTTAGAGCAGTATAATCCTCCCGTAAAATAAAATAACTACAGAGCAAAAAATGCACATTGATTTAAACAACCTAAATATGCTCAAAGATATACTTGGTAACGAATTTGTCGATATCTTAAATGTCTTTTTAGAAACGACCCCAGACTACATCGTCCAACTTCAAGAAGCGGCTTCTGTTAAAGACATTGATAAAGTCAAATTGATATCACATAGTATTAAGGGTAGCTCAGCAAACATAGGTGCTAATCAGCTTTCTATATTAGGGGCTGAGTTAGAGCAAACAGCCAAAAATAATGATACTGAGGCCTTTGAGGATTTAATAACTAAAATCGTTGATGAAGCAAATTCAGTTGAGGCCGATTTACAGACCTATATTCAGACATTTTAAACTTACAGATATTATTCTAAACAAGCAATCACATAATATTCACAAGGTATACAAACATGCATTACCGTGTTACAGAAGAAGAAAAAAAACGCGCCAAAACACCACACCATATATTTAATATTAATGTAATCATTACCCATTTATTTATATCAATGATTGTACTTGAAATTGGCGACTCATTTGAATTGCTATTGATTCCTGTTATTTCCAGTGTTGTCATTGCCTATCTTTATATTACCCAAAAGCAAAAGGCCAAAACGGACACTTGGTTTGTTGCCTCTCACTGGGTAATGGCTTGGCGTCGTGGTCGCATTCTGCTATTTAGCTATGCCATTGCAATCGCAATGGTAGGGATTTATATGCTTATTGACAGTATTTTTCCTGGGGGGTTTAGTATGAATGACTTCTCAACTGAAGGAACTCAAACAAACTTAGGAGAAGTAATTACCTTGCGTTTTGCAGCGGTTGTCATTTTTGTTGCCGTACTGGTTACGTTTATGCAAACGGGGATTTCTGTTTATGATGCAGGAAGCGGTATATCTAACCCCGCTCTTACCAAATTCTTGCCTCGCAATGAAGATTCTAATGAAGAACTCAATTTAGATGAAGATAGTGCTTCTAATGCAAATTCGGGCAAACAGGATAATGCTAAATAATGTCAAATACAAAAACAACAACCAAGAAGAGAAAATCTAGAAATCTTCCTGTTTTTTGGATTTTATTTATTGGGAGTATCCTTGGTTTCTCTCTTCTTTTACTCATTCAGCCTGAAAGAGAAGCGATAGACCAGAGTCAACTTCCTTGGAATGCCAGTTTTGATGACAAAGGTAAATTGCACGCCTTAGGCTTAACTGTGCATGAATCCACCTTAAAGGATGCCATGAATTTATATGGAAAGGATGTAGAGGTAAAAATCTTTTCTAAAATGGATGAAACCAATAAGTCGCTTGAAGCTTATTTTCCTGTTATTTACATAGGTTCAATTAAAGCCGCTTTAGCTCTTAAACTAGACGCTCCGGATGTAGAAATAGATAAAGCCTTCAATAATGGTAAAAAAATGTCTTTAACCACCTCTGGCGAACGCGAGGTTGAGTTATATAATTACGATATAGCTACTTTTTTTGATACACCAGTATCTAGTTTTACTTTAGTTCCAAGAAACAACCTAACCGAGCGTGCAATTAGCATACGTTTTGGTGAACCTGACCGTAAAGAAGTTCAATCTGACGGTTTACCACACTGGTTTTTTAACCGTCTTGGCTTAGAAATGATTCTAGATAAAGAAGGGCCTGAAGCACTGCAATACACCGCACCTGCTATCGCTCAATAAGTTTGATCTAACAAAAAATACCCAATAATAAAAAAGGGTTCGCCAATTAATTAGATTAACTAAACTAACCAGGCCTGGTTAATTTGTATTCTCTGTTTTGCTGCTTTCTTGCTCTTCGGATTCAAGTTCATTTTGCGTCTTTAAACTTGCCAATTGTGCTTTTTCTTGGGCTTGAACATCCTCTGGAAATTCATCATCCATAAAGATTCGGTTGGCTTGACCATCCATATCATCAAAATGGCCTGATTTCGCCATCCAAATAAAGACAACTACCGCTAAAAAGCCAAAGATAAGCATCATTGGGATTAACCCGTAAATTACATCCATTTCTTCTTCCTGTCCTACCTTTTGGGTTAGAGCTTCTATTCAACTTTTCATAGTTTCTTATCGAAAAATTTTCTAATTCTCGCGGCATTACCAATGACAACTAAACTACTTAATGGCATTGTTATAGCGGCTAATAGCGGTGTTAATACACCTGACATGGCTAAGGGTACCATAATTAAATTATAAGCGATTGAGCTGCCTATGTTTTGCTTGATGGTCTTTAAGGTTCTGGCAGACAATTCCACTGCTCTATCTACTGCTAACAATTCATTGTTCATAAGCACAATATCAGCACTTTCCATTGAGACGTCTGTACCAGAGCCTAATGCAATGCCAACATCTGCTCTAACTAAAGCAGGCGCATCATTGACACCATCTCCAACCATTGCAACTGTCTGGCATTTAGCCTGCAGTTGTCTAATTACATCATTTTTATCTGCGGGTAAAACTTCAGCAATCACATTCATGCCACCTAATTGTTCAGCGACTCTTTCAGCTACAATGGTTAAATCGCCACTCAATAAAGTAACTTGTTTGCCCTTAGCTTTTAATCGTTCTATAAGTTCAATGGCTTCCGGTCTAATTTCATCTTCAAGAAATAATACACCTTCAATAGTAGAGTCTTTAGCTATCCACACTGCTGTCTGTGCAAGCTTAGCTCTTTCTAGCGCTTGCTTAGCTAATGCAGCAGGAATAGACATATTCAAAGACTTTAACCAACCCGCTGTACCTATTTGATATAAATCATTGCCTATAAAAGCTTCGACCCCTTTTCCTGGAACAGTTCTGAAATTTTCTGCCTTTAACCAACTGTTTTCACCAAACTTAAATTCATTTTTAACCGATTCAACAATCGCTTGACCTAGACTATGTTCTGATAGTTTTTCTATAGAGGCCACGGCTTTTATAATAGACTCTCTATTTTGGGTATTCTGATAAGCCTCACCGACTACTTTCATCTCGCCTTTAGTTAGAGTACCTGTTTTATCAAACACAAAATGATCAACAGAGTGTAAAACCTCAAGCACAGCCCCGTTTTTTATTAAGATCCCATTTCTGGCTGAAACTCCAGATGCAACGGCTATTGCCATTGGTGTTGCTAAACCAAATGCACAAGGGCATGTAATAATCAGTACAGCGGTTGCTGTTATTACAGCAAACTCTAGATCTGCCCTTAACAACCAAAAAACAAAGCTGGCTAAGGCCAAAGATATGGTTGTAGTTACAAACCAAGGCATAATTTTATCGGCAGTACATTGAATCGGTGCTTTTGAGCCTTGTGCCTCTTCAACCATATGGACAATCTTACCAAGCTGAGTGTCTTGAAGTATTTTTTCAACTTCAACAATCAAGTGTCCATCCACATTCAAGGTTCCAGCAATAACCGAATCACCTTGTTTTTTACTAACCTCTTTTGATTCACCGCTCAGCATGGATTCATTAACCATGCTCTGTCCTTTCTTTACAAAGCCATCAACGGGTATCTTCTCGCCTGGCTTGACCACAATGGCATCACCTTTTAATAGCGTTCTTACAGGCACAACACTTTGTACATTATCAACCAGTTTACGTGCCACCTTAGGCTGTAAATCCATCAAACGTCTCGAAGCGTCAATCGCTTTATTCTTTGATATAGCTTCTAAATAACGTCCGATTAATAATAAAAACATAAAATCGATAAGAGTATCGAAATAGACATCACCTGAATGTGAATGGTCAATCGTCACCCATAAAGAGTAAAAGTATGTAGTCAGCATCCCTAAACTTATGGATAAGTCCATGCCCACTGTTTTGGAACGAATGGAAGTCCACGCACCTTTTAGAAAAGGTTGACCAGAATAGCCAAGTGCAATGGTTGCAATAATAAACTCTAACCAGTGAAAGTAATTGCGGTATTCTGCATCAGCAGCAGCACCTGAATAAAGCGCCACAGAGAACCACATGACATTCATCATCGCAAAGCCAGCAAAAGCTAAGCGATAAAGTAGGTCTCTATTGGCTTTTTTGTATGCTTCTTCACTGGCTGATGGGTCGTAGGGATTTGCATCATAGCCTACTGAATTTAAGGCTTTAATAATCTCTGAGAGTTTGACCTTACTGTTATCCCAGCGAATTTTGATTTGCTTATTCGTAAAGTTAACACGGGCTAATAAAATGCCATCAATTTTTGCTAGGGTGTGTTCTATTAGCCATACGCACGCTGCACAGTGAATGGCCTCTGACATTAGGGTAATTTCACGTTTATCGGCTAAATGATCTACAAACTGGGATTGAACTTCATCGTAGTCAAAGAATTCAATATCTTTGTTAGGTGGCGGTGGCGGAGCAAGTAGTTCACCATTCGGAGTTCGCTTATAAAAGCTCTCCATACCCGCTTCATAAATGACATCACATACTGAAGCACAGCCATTACAGCAAAATTTCTGTGTTTTGCCCTTTATTGACTTTAAAACTAAATCCGCCTTCGGAATAGCTTGACCACAGTGAAAACAGGTATCAGCAGGCTTCATTACTCGGGGTCTTGAACCATGATTGAGCGTCCAATATTGTATCTTTGTTCACCCTTTGTAACTTCCATAATCAAATCCCATTTACCTTTTAAAGGCAGGGTTATAGTTTGCTCGTAAAGCCCAGTACCAGAAACTTTAGTCATTGTTATTTGACCATCTAATTTACGGTCTGATGGACGATAGTAGTAGAGAATAGCGCTATCCACATCAAAAGCGTTATTCTCCTTATCTTTAACGGCTAACTTAACTTGCTGAGCCTTACCTTCCGAAAGAATCGGCATATCAACTTCAAGCTGCCAACCTAATTTCTCCATTCTTTTTTGTTCAGCAAGAATCACGTCCATGCGCTTGCCTTGTTCATAATAATCTTCAATTACAAGGCCTGGATTTGTTACTATTGCCATGCTCACCATAAAAAAGTTAACCGTTAGAACCACTAACAATATCACTACCCATGCAATGATAAATGGATTTTTCCAAGCTACACTCCAGTCTCGTGTATCCTCTTTAGGTTTGGCCATTTATTTCTCCTATAATCTAATAAAAAAGCCCTACTCAGAGCTTTCCTAAGTAGGGCTATTATAACGATAATATAATTACATTTTATTGCTAGTTTTAATTGGTACATTAACGTTTTTTAGGGCTTAGAAAAGCCGTTTCATAATCTGCTGAAATTTCATCGTTGTTTAAATCTTTTACGTGAATATAAACTGGTGTAGAAGTTTCAGTTAAATTATTTTTAGGAATTCTCACAAGTAACGTAGTTGAGCCCACGTTGCCAGGCTGTATAGTAATCTGCTTTCCAGCGACATAAGTTAAACCTGCTGGACCTGTTACTGAAATATCTGCATGAATGACTTCGTTTGATTTGTTAACAACTTTGATTGTCCACTTATTCTGAATACTACCATCACTCATCTGAACAAATAATGGTGAACGTTCATGCAATGCTTTTAAATCAATTGGTGACATAGTGAGCAGGCCATAAACCAACATAGCTCCAGCAAAACCCATTATGGCTGTATATACAATTACCCTAGGCCGTTTAAATAGCGGAGGTAACTTTTGACCTGCAAACTCAGCTAGTGAAGCATAACGTATCAAACCACGTGGTTTTTTTAGTTTATCCATCACAGAGTCGCAGGCGTCGATACAGAGACCGCATGTAATACAGCCAAATTGCTGGCCTCGACGAATATCAACACCAGTTGGGCACACAGCAACGCACAAGTTACAGTCAATACAATCACCTAAATCAGGGGCCTCTTCACCAGGCTTAACGCGTTTCATGCGTCCACGAGGTTCACCACGTTCATTATCATAGGCTGGAACAACGGTTTGTGTATCAATCATTGCACCTTGAATACGTGCATATGGGCAAAAGCCAATACAGGTTTGTTCACGTAAAATACCCGCAAAGAAGAAGGTTGAAATTGTTAATGAAAGAATAACAATCGTTTCTGTACTGCCCCATTCGAAACTAAATAAACGTGCCCACAAGTCATACGCATCTGTAAAGTAGGCTACAAAACTGAATGCTGTCATAAATGCTATCAAAGCCCAAACAGCAATTTTTGGGGCCTTAATTTTGATTTTTTCAAAACTCATTTTTGACTGGTCGAGTCTCATGCGCTTGTTGGGTTGACCTTCAAATTTTTCTTCTAACCAGGTAAACACATCGGTCCATACTGTGTGAAAACAAAAATACCCGCACCATAATCTACCCGCTACTGCAGTAGAAGCAGCAAGCAAGAGAGCAAAGAAAAGAAGAATCATCGCAAGCATCCAAATATCTTGCGGAAGAATAGTTAAACCAAAAATGTGAAACTGACGATTAGCTAAATCAAACAGTATAGCTTGGTGTCCATCCCAGCGTAGGTAAGGAAATACAAAAAGAGAAATCCAGAATGAAGCTGTAATCCATTTAAACATTCTAAACTTACCGGGAATACGCTTTGCATGGACCGTACCACCAGTATGAACAGGTAGAATTTCTACGCCAATATTTTGTAAATTTTTGTTATCAAGATTCATTTCATCTAGCAATGAACCAGTTTGTTTGTTATCACGGTACAAATCTTTATTATCTGACATAGAGCTATCCCTGCAGTAATTACAATCTTAATTTGCTATTCTATTGAAATATCTTGTTGAGTATAAATAACATTTTTTATCTATTCCCATAAACAAAAATAGGCCTGTATAAAGGCCTATTTTTGATTCTTTAAAAAAAATTAATTTTCTTTGTTTTCGTCTTTCTCTAGACCTTCTATGCCTCGAGTCGCTTTCCATGAAAACGCTATCAGTGAAACAATACTTAACACCAAAGCACCAATCGAAATCCACATAACGAAATCATTATTTAAATCACTCATAACTCTCTCCAAAATTGATATAAATCAGTTTTTTAACCTTAAAATGAAAAAGGAGAACCATCGCTCTCCTTTTAATAATCAGCTTGATGCCAATTCTTGCATTTTACTGACCACCACCTAGAGAATGAACGTAAACAGCTAAACGCTTAATATTCACTTCAGGATTTGGTAAACGTTCTTTAAAGGCAGGCATAACAGCTTTCTGAGTACCTTCTATATATTCACCATTTTTCTTAACATTAACACCATAGGTAATAACATTTTTAATCGTATCTCTATCTGAAGAAAAACGCCATACATGGTCAGTTAAGTTTGCTGCACCTGCTGGTGCGAGTGGTTTACCTGCTGGTCCGTGACATGCAAGACACATACCTTTAGTATAGACTGCTTTACCAGCCGCATAGGCAGCATCCCCACCCTTACCTTCTGATAAGGCTATAACATAATCAGTAACGTCATCAACTTCTTGGTCAGTTAGATTACCCATCAAACCTCTAGCTGGCATGTTACCCATTCGACCATTTATTAGAGTTGCCTCAATTTGCTTGATACCCCCACCCCAAAGCCAATCATCGTCAGCTAAAACCGGAAAATTAGGGTTACCAGCACCGCCTGCAGCGTGGCATGCCGCACAATAATCACCATATAAAACCTTGGATGTTGCTACTGCGTAAGACTTGAGCTCATCATCTTTCATAATTTCGGTAACAGATAAAGAAGCCAATTTTTCTTCTTTGTCGGCAAACTTACCTACGCGCCAATCTTTAAGAACTTTATAGTCGTCGTGGTACTCATTAATAGCAGTCCAACCTGCGACACCCTTGGTAAATTGACCCGTCCCATTTGTTAATGGGATAGTAGGATAATAAAGTGCGTAAAAAACAATCGTAATAAAACCAGCATAAAAAGATAGCATCCACCACAGCGGTGGTGGATTATCTAATTCGCGGATATCTTCATCCCAGATATGACCAGTATTACCTTCATCTGGCCATGGATTATGATGTGCCATATTTAAATCTCCTCAAAGTAGCTAGTCATCATCGTTTAGTATCTTGTATTTTTGCTCTTCCATCTCCTTACGCTTGCTTGGGCGCAAAGCTAGGGCGAATGTAATCAGCATACCAAAAAATACTATTATCGTAACAATGAGACCTGCCCAATCTTGGGTCGTCAGTGACGCCCAATCAGTACTAAAATAACGTTCCAAATTACTCACAATGATTACTGACGGTAGACTTTGCTGTCATCCAGCTTAACCATCGTTCCCAATACTTGTAAATAAGCCACTAATGCATCCATCTCTGTGTAACCTTCAATAGCTGCGTTTGCATTTGCAATTTCTTCATCAGTGTAAGGCACACCTAAAGTGCGCATTACAGAAAGACGTTTAGACATATCACGCTCTGTTCCAAAGAAATCCTTAGATACTAAGTTCTCAGCAAGCCATGGGTATGCAGGCATAACTGACTCTGGAACCATGTCCTGTGGTCGCATCAAGTGTAAAACTTGCCATTCATCAGAATACTTACCACCTAAACGAGCGAGGTCAGGCCCAGTTCGCTTTGACCCCCATTGCATAGGATGGTCATACATTGATTCTGTAGCCAATGAATAGTGACCATAACGCTCACGCTCATCACGGAAAGGGCGAATCATTTGAGAGTGACAAATATAGCAACCTTCACGTAAGTACAAGTCACGACCAGCAAGCTCTAACGGAGTATAAGGGCGAACACCGTCACCTGGTTTCCAATCCGCAAGTACCCAGTTGCCATTGTTATCTTGCTTGTAAAGTGCTTTGTCTGATACTAACTTACCGTTAGCATCTTCTGTAAAAGTACGCTCCCAAACTAACTCTGGGAATTTTTCATTTTTAGCATTACCGTACTTATCTGTTTGCTCTGTGTAATCAACAGCAGATTTGAGATAAAACAGCGGTACGATTTCAACGATACCAGCAATTGAAACTGTTAATGCTGTTGCTAGGAATAAAGCGAAAATATTCTTTTCTAACTTTTCCTGCAAATTTTTTGGTTCATTATTATCTGACATGAGTTTGTGCTCCTCAACTCATAAATTTTTCAATTTAGGCCAACGGTTATTGACCGCGACCTAATCTGACATTTTACTTATGCGTGTGCTGCAGCAGAACTTGTTGCTTTAGCATTTGCCATACGAATTGTCATTACAACGTTATATAGCATGATTGCTGCACCAGTGAAGAATAATAAACCACCGAATGCTCGCATTGCATAGTATGGGTGCATAGCTGAAACGGATTCAGCAAAAGTATATGCAAGTGTTCCGTACTCATCATAAGCACGCCACATTAGACCCTGCATAATACCAGATACCCACATCGCTACGATATAGAATACAGTACCGATCGTTGCCAACCAGAAGTGTACATTAATCAATTGCATTGAGTACATTTCTGTATTCCATAATTTCATAACCATGTGGTACAACGCACCAATGGAAACCATAGCAACCCAGCCTAACGCACCAGAGTGAACGTGACCAACCGTCCAGTCAGTATAGTGTGAAAGAGCATTTACTGTTTTGGCCGCCATTACAGGACCTTCGAAAGTAGACATCGCGTAGAAGGCTAGAGCAATAATCAAGAAACGTAAAATGTAATCTGTACGTAGTCTATCCCATGCACCTGAAAGCGTAAGCATACCGTTTAATGCGCCACCCCAAGAAGGAATGATCATCGCTAAGGAAATTGCTGCACCTAAAGAACCCGTCCAATCTGGAAGCGCTGTGTACTGTAGGTGATGCGCACCAAGCCATACATAACCGAACATTAATGCCCAGAAATGGATTACCGATAAACGATAAGAATAAATTGGACGCTGTGCTTGTTTAGGCACAAAGTAATACATAATTGCTAGGAAACCAGCTGTTAAGAAGAAACCTACAGCGTTATGTCCCCACCACCACTGAATCATTGCATCCTGTACACCAGAGAACATAGAGTAAGAACGAAACATGGAAACAGGTAGAGCTAAGCCATTACCAATATAGAGGTAGGTAATCGCAATCATCATCCCCATAAAGAACCAGTTAGACACATAAACACTAGGATGTGTTTCCTTATTACGTGAGGCAATGGTCATAACAAAGTTGAATGTATATAACGTCCATACTACTGCTATTGCAATGGCTAATGGCCATTCTTGCTCATGATATTCTTTTGCAGTCGTCATCCCTAATGAAATAGAAATAACCGTTAGTATTAGGCCAATCGTATATAGAATAGCCGTCCACCAAGCCATACTATTACTCCAGAGTTTTACACCGTTAGTTCTTTGAACTGTATAAAACGCTGTCGCCATTAATGTCATACCACCAAATGCAAAAATTACAGTGTTAGTATGCATAACACGTAAACGAGCAAAAGTGATTTCCGCAATATCAAAGTTTAACGCAGGCCACGCAAGTTCAGATGCTGCATAAGTACCCATAAAAGTACCTAACACCAAGAAAACAATTGCACCTACCGTTAAATACTTAACCACACCATTATCATATTGTGGTTTTGCTGTAGTATCCATCAGCCGGATCCCCTTTATAGTCTTGAATATTCTGTCTTTTCTATCATTTATTTAATAATTGCATTCAAAAACTAAACAAATGGACAATAGTAGATCAGACACTTGAGCGAGTATTATACCCGCTTAACGTGGCTTATCCGAGTCAAAACACTTATAAAACTTAATTCAGTATCAAGAAACTTGAAAGATTAAAGCCGTAAAAGCGCCCATAAAATTAAGACATCCTTTAAAAAATCTCCAGAATTATCCCAGAATTAGCCTGTAAAGTCCCACAAAAAAACTTATAGCTGACCTTAAAAAAAACTTATCCACCAATAAATAGAACCCACATACAACCCTAAGCAACTGTTTGTAATGGACTTTCTAAAAGACATAAGAATTAAACACACTTTACAAAAAAATATTTTGTTTTCTCAAGTTTGTGACAAGACTAAACTCTAAAATTAGATAACTTAGCTCTAAGACATCACTCACCATATCCAATAAGTTAAATTTCAGTTATTATATTGGCATCTAAAAAATAGGAATCATGTTATGCGCACTGCAAACGTTGAACGCGACACATTAGAAACTCAAATTCAAATTTCAGTTAACCTTGATGGTGATGGGACGTCTAAATTAGACACAGGCGTACCTTTTTTTGAACACATGCTGGATCAAATTGCCCGCCACGGGATGATTGATCTCGACATTAAAGCGAATGGCGACACACATATAGATGATCACCACACTGTTGAAGATGTGGGCATTACATTAGGCCAAGCCATTAGCAAGGCGGTGGGTGATAAAAAAGGCATTACCCGCTACGGCCACGCTTACGTGCCACTTGACGAAGCCTTATCTCGTGTTGTTATTGATTTATCTGGCCGACCAGGCCTGGTCTTTAATGCCGACTTTACGCGCGAAAAAATTGGTAATTTTGAAACTGAATTAGTATTTGAATTTTTCCAAGGGTTTGTCAATCACGCTAATGCTACATTGCACATTGACTGCCTGCGAGGTCACAACTCACACCACCAAGCAGAGACCATTTTTAAAGCCTTTGGTCGCGCATTACGCATGGCATTAAGCCAAGACGAACGCATGGCAGGTAAAATGCCATCTACCAAAGGAAGCTTGTAAATGGATCAAAAGCTTGTTGCTGTCATTGATTACGGTATGGGTAACTTACGTTCCGTCTCTAAGGCGGCAGAACACGTTGCGCCTAACAATACACGTATATTAGTCACGCACAACCCAGACGACATTGCCGCGGCGGATGCCGTTATTTTCCCTGGCCAAGGTGCTGCAAAAGCCTGCATGACAGCTCTACAAGAGACAGGGATGATTCATCCGGTGCAAGCTGCCGCCAAAGAAAAACCTTTTTTAGGCATTTGCATGGGCTTACAAGTTTTAATGGGACATAGTGATGAAAACAAGGGTGTCAATTGCTTGGATGTTATTCCTGGCAATGTTAAACACTTTGAGTTTGAAGAAAATAGCACACTAAAAACACCGCATATGGGCTGGAATCAAATCCAACAAACTCAAGAACATGCCCTTTGGCACAAAATCCCACAAGACAGTCGCTTTTATTTTGTACACAGTTATTACGTACAGCCAGATAATCAAGACTACATTAGCGGCCTAACCACACACGGAACCACTTTTCCGTCTGCGCTAAGCCACAACAATTTATTTGCAATTCAAGCCCACCCTGAAAAAAGTGCTGATCACGGATTACAGCTATTTAAAAACTTTTTACAGTGGAACGGTCAATAATCGTTTAAAGGTTCAAACATGTTATTAATTCCTGCTATCGACTTAAAAGATGGTGAATGCGTCCGCCTTCGTCAAGGTGTTATGGAAGACGCTACTGTATTCTCTGGCGACATTGTTGCTATGGCTGAAAGATGGGTCAACCAAGACGCGCGTCGTCTACACATGGTTGACCTTAACGGCGCTTTTGACGGCAAGCCCGTTAATGGCGAAGCGGTCTACCAAGTACGCCAAGCATTTCCTGATCTACCGATTCAAATTGGCGGCGGTATTCGAGACCTACAAACTATTGAAGCCTATTTAAATGCAGGCGTAAGCTACTGCATTATTGGCACTAAAGCGGTTCACAATCCAGAATTTGTAGCCGAAGCTTGTAAAGCATTCCCTGGCCACATTATGGTTGGCTTGGATGCTAAAGACGGCATGGTTGCCATTAATGGCTGGGCAGAAGTCACCGACCATGAAGTAACTCAACTTGGCAAACAGTTTGAAGATGACGGCGTTGAAGCCATTATCTATACTGACATTGGTCGTGACGGCATGATGCAAGGCGTCAACATTGAAGCAACTCAAGCTTTAGCTAAAGCCTTAAGCATTCCAATTATCGCTTCTGGCGGAATCACTAACTTAGACGATATTACTAAGTTAGCAGAAATCGAAGCTGACGGTGTCACTGGCGCCATTACAGGCCGCGCAATCTATGAAGGGACTTTAGACTTTAAAGAAGGTCAAAAGCTCTCTGACCAACTTGCTCCAAAGAAGTAACCAGGCCTGGTGTAATCAAATAGGAAACATTTAATGAGTCTAGCAAAACGTATTATTCCTTGTTTGGATGTTGATGAAGGGCGTGTCGTTAAAGGCGTTCAATTTGTTGACATTCGAGATGCCGGTGACCCTGTTGAAGTTGCCAAGCGTTACGATTTACAAGGTGCCGATGAAATCACTTTCTTAGACATAAAAGCAACCGCAGACAATCGCGGCACCATGATTCACATGGTGGAAGACGTAGCAAGCCAGGTATTTATTCCATTAACTGTGGGTGGCGGAATCCGTTGCGTAGAAGATGTTCGCACAATGCTCAATGCAGGTGCAGACAAGGTCGCCATTAACTCAGCGGCCATTTTTAATCCTGCTTTTGTTAAAGAGGCTTGCGATGTATTTGGTTCACAATGCATTGTGGTGGCCATAGATGCAAAAAAAGTCAGCGCAGAAGGCGAAGACAACAAATGGGAAATATTCACCCACGGCGGCCGCAAAGAAACTGGCATTGATGCCGTTGACTGGGCAAAACGTATGGCCTGCTTAGGTGCGGGTGAGTTGCTTGTTACAAGCATGGATAGAGATGGCACAAAGGTTGGGTTTGATATTGATTTGACCCGCGCTATTTCTGACAACGTATCTATCCCTGTTATCGCTTCTGGCGGTGTAGGAGAACTCTCGCACCTGGCTAAAGGCATTACCGAAGGTCATGCCGAAGCCGTATTGGCTGCAAGCATTTTTCACTTTGGCGAACACACTGTTGAAGAAGCCAAATTAGCCATGCAAAAAGAAGGCATTGAGGTAAGACTATGAGCAATATCTTAAAACAAATTGATGATGTGCTTGAAGCAAGAAAATCGGACTCTCCTGACAGTTCTTATGTGGCAAGCCTATACGATAAAGGCATTGAAAAAATCCTCAAGAAAGTATCGGAAGAAGCCGCTGAGACGGTAATGGCAGCCAAAGACTTAGAGCACAATCAAGGCTCTAAGTCTAACCAAGAACACTTAGTATATGAAATCGCAGACCTATGGTTTCACACTATGGTACTATTAGCCTCTCAAAACCTGTCGAGCACCGATGTTACTGCAGAATTAGAAAGACGCTTTGGCCTGTCAGGGCATGAAGAAAAAGCCAGCCGAAGTGAATAGTACTGTTCTAACCACCTTAGAACGGTCTAGTCAAAAATCAATAAAGGATTCGACCCATGAGTACAGAAGAAAAAACCCTGTTTAGTAAAATCATCGATCGTGAAATACCTGCTGAAATTGTCCATGAAGACGAAAAATGTATTGTTATTAATGACATCAACCCAAAAGCAAACGTTCACCTATTGGTTATTCCTAAAAAACCCATTCCAACACTTTTTGATCTTAAACCAGAAGATAAAGATTGCATGGGGCATATGATGCTACTACTGCCACAACTAGCACAATCTCAAGGTTTAGAAGGGTTTAAAACACAAATTAATACGGGTGTAACAGGTGGCCAAGAGGTATTTCACATCCATATCCACCTAATGGGTAACAAATAACCGTTGTTGTATAAAATAATAAATTTATGCAAAACTTAATTAGGGGTGCCATACACATCCCTAGTTCAATTAACTATTTTTTTTGTGCCAACAAATCATCGAATTTGGTATGATTGGCGGTCATTAAAAAATTCGGCTTAGAAATATCAGAAAATTAACATTTTTAAAGTCATGAATTCAGCCACACATTAGATTTAAAAAATGGAGCAAACCCATGGGCATTAGCATTTGGCAATTACTTATTATCCTTGCAATCGTATTAGTATTATTCGGTGCAAAACGTCTGAAGAACGTTGGTAGCGACCTTGGTGGAGCAATCAAAGGCTTTAAGGCTGCCGTCAAAGACGAAGAAAATAAAACCGCTGAAGACGAGAAGAAGCTAGAACAAAAAGACGGTGATAACGTTTTTGATGTTGCCGCTGAAGAAAAGAAAACTGAAGAGAAAAAAGACAAAGCTTAATTTGTTTTTAATTCTGAGTAGATAAAATATGTTTGATATTGGTTTTCTTGAACTCATGGCCGTGCTAGTGATAGCACTTCTGGTCATTGGCCCTGAACGCATGCCTGAAGTTGCCCGAAAAATTGGGACTTTTATGGGTAAGATGCGTCGTTTTGTTAATTCTGTTAAAGAAGAAGGTCAAGTTCAAGATACGCTTCGTGAAATTAAAGATTCAATGAATATTGAAGAAGAAAAGAAACAGATGGGCAATATCAGCAAAGAACTTGAGCAAGGCCTCAATTTTGGCGATGTAAACTTGGATGACTTTCAACGTCCAACTTTTGGTGGCGAAACTCCACCAACAGACAATGCAGGTAGCCAATTCAATAAACCACCGGCTCAACCAAATGCGCCAACATCAAACACAACTCAAGCAGATACTGCTGTGAACACAGTGGAAGTTTCTCACGATACAAAAACACCTAATGTTGAAGCACCTGTCACAGAAACTGATTCAGTTGAACCAGCAAAAACTGTCCCTGAAAAAGACAATCAAAAAAGTTAACGATTTATATGAGCAACGCCGCGCTGCCGCCTAACGACCAAGAAATGACTCTAGTTCAGCATTTGCTGGATTTAAAAACGAGTCTGACTCGTAGCATTTTGGCCATCATTGTCTTTTTTATCATTCTGTTCCCGTTTGCCAATGATATATATACCTATATATCCGAACCGCTCACACGCTACCTACCTGATGGTACAAGTATGATTGCCACAGCGGTGGCTTCACCATTCTTAACGCCTTTTAAGTTAAGTTTTGTATTAGCTATTTACCTAGCTATGCCCTATTTGCTTTACCAACTATGGCGTTTTATTGCTCCAGCACTTTATAAACATGAGCGTCAGCTTGTAGCACCTCTGCTGTTTTTTAGTTCATTCCTGTTTTATGCAGGCGGACTGTTTGCTTATTATGTGGTCTTTCCCCTGGTATTTGGCTTCTTGTCACAATCTGCACCAGACGGTGTCACCATCGCAACAGACATCTCTCTCTATTTAGATTTTGTTATCAAGATGTTTTTTGCCTTCGGTTTAGCATTTGAAGTGCCTATTGTCACTATTCTTCTCATTATCAGCGGCATGACTAAACCCGAAAAACTCAGTCACGCTCGCCCGTATATTGTTGTGGGTGCTTTTGTTCTTGGCATGCTATTAACGCCGCCAGACGTTATCTCTCAAACATTACTTGCTGTGCCTATGTGGTTGCTGTTTGAGTTGGGATTAGTTATTGGTGCTTGGATTATCAAGGCTCGTAAAGGCAACACCATTTCTGAAGACGACTATGACCCAGAACCAAATGAATCGGCACAAACTAAATCGACTCAAACGAAACAAAATACAACGGATAACGGTCATGTAAATGAAACCCCTGAGTATGACTTTGACGATCGTTATGCAGACCAAGTAGATGATGACTTTGATTGGGATGAAGAGTTTGAAAAAATTGATTCTGAAATGCATATTCTGGATAAAGACTACGAAGCTCGTAAAAAGGCGGAAAAAGAGACGTCTAAAGATGAAGATTCAGAGAATAAGTCAAACATTAAAGATGATACAGTCACTGAAACTGAGGGTAAAAGTACATCAACGCTGGGTTCAGAACAGGAAAGCAAACCTAGCGATAAAGCCTAGATTCAATATTAAGGTCGTTTTTATGTTTTTAAACTTTATAAAACGACCTTTCACTCATCTACCAGGCCTGGTCAAATCATTTCAATCTCAATTTAATGTATTATTCAGCGCTACGCTGTTATCTATCGTTACTTTTCATCCTGCTTTTGCTCAAACACCTCACCCATCAATCCAAAATGATTTACTACAAAATAGTAGCCCTTACTTAGCCATGCATGGCCATGACCCGGTTAATTGGAAACTCTGGAACAAAGACGTTCTAAAAACAGCTCAACAAAAGAATAAATTGGTTTTTATCTCAAGCGGTTATTTTTCGTGTCATTGGTGTCACGTCATGCAACGTGAAAACTACCAAGATCCAACTACCGCGGACTATCTCAATAAACACTTTGTTTCCGTCAAAATTGATCGAGAACTGAATCCAGAATTGGATAAAACCTTAATTGAATTTGCCCAAAAAGCGACTGGCCAAGCAGGTTGGCCACAACACGTCATTCTCACTCCATCGGGTTACCCTTTTGTCTCTTTTATTTATTTACCCACTGACAGCTTTCAGAAAACGCTAAAACGCATTGTCAAATTATGGAACACAAAAGGCAATGAAGTTGAATCATTGGCAAAAAAAGCGGCTTTGGCAGATTCAAAAATAATTACAAGCAAAGTAAATCAACAACACATCAGTACCAATGCATTTCAACAACGATTGCTAGAACAGGTTAATCAAGCTAAAGATGATTTAAGTGGTGGCTTAAAATCAACTTCCAAGTTTCCTAAAGCACCTTTGTTAAATGCTTTACTTAAAATAAAAGAACTGCCTGAAGATATTGAAGATTGGTTGCAACTCACACTAGACCAGATGCAATCCGAACACCTGTTTGATCATGTTCATGGTGGATTCTATCGTTATACCGTTGACCCTAATTGGCAAATACCACACTTTGAGAAAATGGCCTACACCAATGCTCTTCTTGCACAAAGCTACCTAACCGCAGGCCAAAGATGGCAACGCCAAGATTATTTACAAACCGCAAAAATGACATTAGATTATTTGCAAACGCACTTATTTAATTCTCAAACTCAACTGTATCAAAGTAGCCAATCGGCAATTGATAAAAACAACGATGAGGGGGCTGATTATCTTTGGACTAAAAATCAGCTCAAAGCCAAACTCTCTGCTAAAGAGTTTCAATTAGTTGAACAGGCCTGGTCACTTGACCACTCGCCCCCATACGAATTTGGTTGGCATCCATCACCAATATCGTTCAAAGAATCCTGGCAGAAAATTCGAGCCAAACTGCAAACCCCAGTTGCGGATATTCCTGTTGATACCAAAAGTATTTTAGGTTGGAACGGTTTAGTTTTAAGTGCTCTAAGCCAAGCTTATGATGTACTTGGTAATAAAAAGTATCTTCAACAAGCCAATCAACTTGCCGATAGACTGAGCTTGCTGATTCAACAAAACCCTGCACACAGAGCGCTATCAAAGACAGGAGAGCCAATGGGCGAAGCAAATTTACAAGACTACGCATTTATCAAACAAGGGCTTTTGGATTACCAAACTCTCACCAAAAATAAGCAGTATAAAACCACGCTACTCTTTATCAATAAAACGCTCACTGAGCAGTTTTATAGCGCAACAGGCTGGAAATACGGTGCAACCCCGATTCTGCCACAGCAAAAAGGCGAATGGCTAATGGTAGACGGCCCAATTCCAAGCCCAACTGCCTTAGTAAGCTGTTTAAAACCAAAAAGCATCAAGCAAAACCAAGAGAGGCTATTGGCTCAAGCAATGAATTATCCCAGTTACCTGACAACGCTTAACTGTATCCAGAAACCTTTAAATCCCGTAAAATAGACTAATTGAAAATTAAATTCTAGCTGGAAAACAACTCCATTGTTCAGTTTGCGATTGAGCAAATTCTTCCGCAAACGCCCAAACTCCCCTTGAAATAAATGGCGCAAAGTTCTTAGCGTAGAGAACGATTAAGCAATCTCGACTGTCCGAAGCTGAGCTTGCTCAGCAAGTTGCGGGATTGTCAGTGAACAGCTTAGAACTTGCCCATTTATGGAGTGGGGTGCCCTTTTTGTCTTGTCTCTCCGCTACGCTTCAGCCAAGTTCTTCGTTTGGTTACTATTTTTTTAGGCAAGTAAACGAAGAACTCGGCTGCAGAGACGAGAAAAATAGT
>JAUUDE010000065.1 GCA_030826915.1 Thiomicrospira sp. | reverse complement strand
TAAACTAGTTATTCAGAGGCGACTAATAAAAGCCCTTAACGATTTATTCTTCTGTGATGACTATGCGTATTTGCCAATACCGCAATGGCACAAACCACCACAAATGTCATGGCATTGGCAGGTATTTGTAGGTTAAAGTCGGATGAAGAGTGAATCATAATGGCTATTATGGCCATAGCTGCACCAAAACCAATGCCTGTGCGATAAACCGATTGCTTATGCTTTAAAGCTCTAAAGGCTTGATATAAAGCAATAACGGCAAAGATAAGCAGTGGTAAGGCACCAATCAAGCCAAACTCTACCCAAAACTGAATGTAGTCATTATGTGCATGGTCAAAATGACCACCAAAGTTAGGACCTGCATGCCCCATAAATACCACTTCGTAACTACCAGCGCCATGCCCTATTAGTGCTTTTTCTTGCGCAAGTGGAATGGAATTGGTAAACGCTAAACCTCGTAAATCGTTAATATCAAAAACCAATTTACCGCCTTCTTGAGAGACGCTTACCTCAGTACTCACTAAACAATCTTTTAAGCGTTCTAAACCAAAATACTGGCTGATTACAATCATATCAATAATAATAAAACTCACAAGAAGCAAACTGTTTCTAAGGCGATGCTCTTTTGTGATGAGTACAAAAATACTACCTACAATCAGTAAACTACTAAAGAAACCGGCATTACCCATTCTAGATTGCGTCATAACCAAGCCAATCACCATAATGACAATGGCTAGACGAATTTTTGTTTTTGGTCCTAACAACAATTCAATGATATTGCGCCAACGAAATGCTTGGCCATCTCTTAAGGCTAGCATCAAGCCTATCCCCAAACCAATCGTCATTTCTAAATAACCTGCTAGATGGTTACGGTTTACAAATGTGCCCGTTGCCTTACCAAGATAATGTTCTTTAGGTACGCCAAATAACCATTCCACCCCAGACAAAACCATAGACGCCCCCCAAAATGCTTGAAATGCGCCACTGACCAGAAACACACTTAACAGCAACGTTAAGCGTTTACGAGTATTAAACAAACTTAAAAACATAAGGAAGATTAAGGTATAACTGACACCCAAAATAAGATATTTAAAAGTGGCGGCCGGATTTGCACTGAAACCAAATAACCATTGAATTGCCACCCAGGCCTATGTAAATACAAGCAAACAAAGCATAACCAGGCCTGCTCGGTTTAATTTCTGATTTGTTTCCGAGCTTCTAAATAAGTGAATACCCCATAAAAACGCCAAAATACTCACAAATAAAATCAAAACCGCTTCAGACCAATCTCGATTACTGCCCAAAGGCAAAGGCGCCCAAATCATTAAAGCTAGCAGGCCTGCTACAATCATTCGTTCTAAACGAGATTTGTGATATTCCATCAAGATGATTCCATAAGGTTGAATTTAGATAAATAGTTGACTCTGAATTGGGAAGAATACTCTGCTAAACATTGTAAACGATAAGTTATTTTCAGTATATGAATAAGACAAACCCTAAGAGTTAGAGTGGCTCAAAAAAACATAACTTTAAAAACGGACATAGATTAAAAATCTAGACTGTATTTGTTTATACGGATATAATGAATTTATAATATAAAGTACAGGAAAAACTATGTTCGAACAAATTGGTAATTGGGCTTCCTTTGACCTTCTTGGCTTAAGTTTACAAAGCCACCTTGGTGCGGCCGTTCAATTCTTTGTTATGGACACACTGAAAATATTCTTCTTACTTGTCGTTATTATTTATGCAATGGGTCTGTTACGAGCCATTGTTTCTACTGAAAAAGTAAGAGAAATTGTTGCAGGCCGCCCTAAATGGCAGGCTCGCTCTTTAGCCATTACATTAGGCAGCGTCACCCCTTTTTGCTCTTGCTCCTCCGTTCCGTTATTTATAGGTTTTGTTGAAGCTCGTATTCCTCTGGGTGTTACCTTTGCCTTCCTGATCGCCAGCCCAATGATTAATGAAGTTGCCGTGATTCTTCTGGCAACGTTATTAGGCTGGGAAGTTGCCCTCCTTTATGTGGCAGCCGGAATTACGGTTGCCTATATCGGCTCAATTGTTATTGAATGTTTTAAACCCGAACGTTGGGTAGAGTCTTATGTTTGGGATATTAAAATGCGCCAACAGCAGGAAGAAGAAGCTTGTGAAAGTGGTTTTTCAATGCGTCATGAATTTGCGTGGAATGAAGTAAAAGTCATTGTTAAACGTATTTGGCACTGGATTTTAATAGGTGTAGCATTAGGTGCCGCCTTTCATGGCTTTGTTCCAGAGGCTTGGGTTTCTACCTACCTTGGTGATGCTTCTAGTTGGTGGAGTGTACCTGCCGCAGTGTTAGTTGGTGTGCCACTCTATTCCAATGCCACAGGTATTATTCCTTTTATTGAGGCTATGCTTTCAAAAGGCGTACCACTAGGAACAAGTCTAGCATTTATGATGAGTATTGCAGCTTTATCACTGCCCGAACTTCTCATTCTTCGTAAAGTCATTCGCTGGCCTGCTCTTGCCATATTTGCAGCAGTATTAGCCATTGCCTTTGTTTTAGTCGGTTATTTATTTAACTTTTTACATTGATAGAGACCTTTACACTAAAGGATAATTCAATGAACAGACGAACTTTCTTAGGATGGATAACAACTACTGCTTGGGCCGTATCCTCTTTTTCAGCTCAAGCCATGGAATTTAAGGCTCAAAAAGTAACGGATGGCGTTTATGCCTACATTGGTCCTATTACTGACCGTACACCTGAAAACCTTGGCTTGAACAACAATATCGGTTTTATAGACACCGCTAAGGGTTGGGTGCTGGTTGACTCTGGTGCGGGTGATGCTGCGGCTAAAAAGCTGGAAGCGATTGCTAAGGGCATTAAAGACCAACCGATTGTGGCGGTTATCAATATTGGTAGCCAAGATCACCGTTGGTTAGGAAATGACTATTTCTCTAAACAAGGTGCCAAAATCTATGCCTACGCAGGCAGTGTAAAAACACAAACAGCCATGTTTAATCAAGAAGTAGAAAGCTTGGTCAGAAAAGTGCCTGCTCTTAAAGGTGTCAAAATGAAAACGGCTGATGTGGTACTAGAAAAAGCATCAAACACTCTGAATATTGGCGGCGTTGAAATGCAGCTTAATTTCTACGGCGATGCGCACTTCCCTGGAGACAGTGCATTATGGTTACCAAAACAAAAAGTACTATTCACAGGCGATATGGTGTATTTAGATCGTATGCTAGGTGTGCACCCTTGGTCAAACCCTATTACATGGAATGAAGCCTACCAAGAAATGCGTAAACTTCCTGCTAATTTTATCGTACCAGGTCATGGTCAAGTGTCAGACTGGAAAAAAGCCGACGCTGAAACCGGCAATTATTTGAAAAAGTTGGTTTCAACCATGACTCAATTAGCAGAAGATTTTGCAGGCGTTGATACTGCTGTTGAAGAAAACAGAGACTGGCCTGAATTCAAACACTTAAAACACTACGATTCATGGCATAAACAAAACGTAAACCGCACTTACTTAAAACTAGAAGCTTCAATGTAGTAAATGAAAGGACTTTGTAAAATAGTACCCTATTGCTAGACAAAGCTAATCTTCAATTCCATACGTTGTTTTAGTATTTCATACAGTACTTTTCATAAACCGGCATTGCCAAATTATTAAATGGCAATGCTCTTTTATAAATTCATTATCAGCCATAACCTATTTACAAAAAAAACTTTGTTCAAAAAATAAGATGTTCATTTTTATTGAACGCAAACAATAGTAAACAAATGCCTTCTAACCTTTTGGTTTCAATACTTATAAAAACTTATCTATACAGAAGAGAACAATAGAGTCATATAGTAAAAATAACTCTAAAGTAACAAAGGGCTGTCACAGATTTATCACAGCAAATAAAATCATATAATTTCAAAATAAAATTTGACACTCGCAAAGCCCGTCCCTATAATACGCCCATTCTATTTTGGCCACATAGCTCAGTCGGTAGAGCAAGGGATTGAAAATCCCTGTGTCCCTGGTTCGATTCCAGGTGTGGCCACCATATTTTATAGGGTGTTTAACTTAGTTTAGATATCTTATTCGCGGGAGTGGTGGAATTGGTAGACACGCCAGATTTAGGTTCTGGTGCCTTTGGTGTGAGAGTTCGAGTCTCTCCTTCCGCACCAATTCAAAAACCTCGATTGATTCGTCAATCGGGGTTTTTTTATGTCTAAAATTTAAGAAGTTACATTTGTGACCAGGCCTGCTAACTCTTTCTAGCGACCTTTACAAAGTTTAGATTGGTAAAGCATCTTGACTAAGATATACCTTGGTCTCTTTAGCTTGAACTTTTTGAATTGGAAGTTCAGATTCATTTGTTAACCACTGTCTGACTGCTTCTTGCTTGCTTGCTCCAGTGATTAACTTAATGACTAATTGGCACTTATTAAAAGCAGCATAGCTTAAACTCACTCTCTGCTCAGGGGGTTTAGGGGATTTGTTTTCGATAATAATAGGTGCTGGTTCATTTTTGCTATTTTCAGCAAACACTTGTTGAACAGTCTCTCCTTTATCATGCCCTGGAAACAAACTAGCCGTGTGGCCGTCTTCACCCATTCCCAGTAGGCATAAATCAAAAGCAGGAAATGCTTGAATTAAATCGGCATAACTTTGTGCTGACTTTTCTGCCCCTGCTTCGGTATTTATAAAGTGTACATTGCTAGCAGGAATATCGTTATGATTTAGCCAGTGAGAAAGTAACGCTTGTGAATTGCGTTCTGGGTTGTTAAATGGCAGAACCCGCTCATCTCCCATATAGATATGCCAGTTTTTCCAATCCGCTTGGCAATTGGCTAATAATTGATAGCAACGATTTGGGGTGCTGCCGCCTGCGGTAATAAAATGAAAGGCTCCACGTTCATTTATGGCTTGTTGGGCAAGTTGTAGAATCTCTGCCACCAAACTTTGTGCGAGTTGTTCAGCATCACTAAAAACATGCCAATTGATGGGTAAGTTATCTCGCGCCATATTTCACCTCTCACCACTTATTATTCAGCACAATGCGGGTTTATGTAAGTTCGCCATTTTTGATCACTGCGTTCAAACAGCTTTTGCGACCCTTCTGGACCCCAACTTCCTGAACAATAGGTATCAATATAGTCTGTTTGACTCGCCCATGCGTTAAGTACAGGATCAACCACATCCCAAGCGGCTTTGACTTCATCAAAACGCAAAAACAAGGAACGATCACCTTTAATAACATCAAGCAATAGCTCTTCATAGGCATCAATTTTAGTGTTTTCATCGTATTTCATCGCCGCATCAAGGCTAATTTGTTCAGTCTTAATCTCCAGGCCTGGTTGTTTTGCAATCATCTCCACTTTAATGGATTCATTTGGCTGGATGCCAAAAACAATCCAATTTGGCTCCATCTTTTTGACTTGAGAATCTCTAAAGAACTGTTTTGGCGGATGTTTAAAGCAGATAGAAACCAACGTTTTTGACTGCTTCATGTTTTTACCTGTCTGAATATAAAATGGCACGCCTTCCCACCGCCAGTTATCAATATACAACTTAAGCGCGGCATAGGTTTCGGTGACCGAGTCTTCCGCCACGCCCGGTTCATTCAAATAACTGGGAACTTGATTATCATGAATAATACCTTCTCTGTATTGTGCTCGATAGGCACTGCTGGAAACCTGATTCTTTTTGATTGGACGAATCGATTTGAGTAATTTTACTTTTTCATCTCGCAACGACTCCGCTTCCATAGAGGCTGGCGGCTCCATCGCAACCAAGGCTAACAATTGCAGTAAGTGGCTCTGAATCATATCGCGTAAAGCACCACTTTGATCGTAGTAGCCTGCTCGCGTGCCGACACTTTTATCTTCTGCGTGGGTAATTTGAATATGATCAATCGTATTACGACTCCATAAGGGTTCCATAAGTGCATTCGCAAAACGGAAAACCATAACGTTTTGCACCATTCCTTTACCAAGATAGTGGTCAATACGATAGGTCTGTTCTTCAGACAAAGCTTTACTGATTTTATTTTGTAATGCTTTGGCACTTTCTGCGTCATAACCGAACGGTTTTTCTAAAACAACACGTCTCCAGCCTGCATACTCTTCCAGTAGACCATGTGCTTTAAGCTCATGCGTCACCTTGCCAAACATATCAGGCCCTAGCGAGAGATAGAAGGCGATATTTGCAGAAAACTTAGGCAAAGCTAGCGTTTCTGCGAGTTTGGAATAAGCCTCTGGTTGTAAAATATCCATTTGCACATAGTCCATACGCTCTGCAAAAGCATCAAAAGTTGAGTGATTAATGCCCCCTCGAGCAATCGGTTCTATGTATTTTTTTACTTCTGCCAACCAATCTTCTTGTTGCCATTCGCGACGTCCAATAGCGACAATTCGCATGCCTTCAGGCAAACGTCCAACAGCTTCAAGGTGGTAAAACGCCGGCATCAGTTTAGTTAAAGATAGATTTCCCGTTGCACCAAAGACAACATATGTATTGGCTTCAACCATGATTAAACCTCATAGGTAGTGGAACTGACGTTTCCACCTGATGAAATCCAGTCGGTATGGAAAAACTCTCCACGTGGAGCATCGACTCGCTCGTAGGTATGGGCCCCAAAGTAATCTCGCTGAGCTTGTAGTAAATTAGCTGGGACAACTGCACTACGATAACCATCAAAAAACGCCAAAGCCGAGCTTAAGGTAGGTGTTGGAATTTGCTGTTCAATACCAAACACAACAGCCTTTCGCCATTGTTGCTCTGCATTTTTAATGGCGTTTTCAAAGAAGCTTGCTTGCAGTAAATTATTCAGATCAGGTTGCTGGTCATAGGCCTTCTTAATTTCTCCCAAGAAACGACTGCGAATAATACAACCACCACGCCACATTAAAGCGATGCCGCCATAGTTTAAGTCCCAACCATACGATTTTGCAGCCTCAGCCATAAGCATATAACCTTGTGCATAAGAGACGATTTTTGAAGCGTATAAAGCATCATGAAGAGATGAAATAATGCCTTCTTTTTCCTCTTCACTATACGTTTTAGCGGCAACGGTACGTGGATAAATTTTGGCGGCTTTCTGGCGTTCTGATTTTAGAGCTGACAAGCAACGTGCATAAACCGATTCGGTAATCAATGTCACTGGAATACCTAACTCTAGTGAGCTAATCCCAGTCCATTTACCTGTCCCTTTTTGGCCGGCGGCATCCAATATTTTGTCAACTAACGGTTCTCCATCGCTGTCTTTAAAGGTCAGAATCTCTGCGGTAATTTCAATTAAATAGGAGTCTAAAACGCCCTCATTCCATGCGGCAAATACTTTTTGGCATTCATCTGCACTCATTCCTAAGCCTTCTCGCAATAGCTGATAAGCCTCGCTAATCAACTGCATATCGCCGTATTCAATACCGTTGTGAACCATCTTCACGTAATGACCAGCACCATCATCACCCACCCAATCACAACAGGCTTCACCGTCTGATTTAGCGGCAATCGCTTGAAAAATAGGCTTAACACTTGACCAGGCCTGGTGATTACCACCTGGCATAATTGAAGGTCCAAAACGCGCCCCCTCTTCACCACCTGAAACACCCGTACCAATAAAGAGAATGCCTTTTTCAGCGAGTTCTTTGGTTCTACGATTAGAGTCAATAAAGAGGGAGTTACCCCCATCAATAATGATATCGCCTTCATCCAAAAGCGGTACAAGTTGTTCTATAAATGAATCAACCACTTCACCGGCTTTGACCATTAACATAATCTTACGTGGAGCGGCTAAGGAATCGACCAACTCTTGCAGTGAATAAGCCGCACTAATTGGAAAGCCTTGAGTTCGGTTTTTGATAAACTCATGCGTTTTTTGCTCTGAACGGTTATAGACACACACATGAAAACCGTGTTCGGCCATATTCAAAACCAAGTTTTGCCCCATTACAGCAAGCCCAATCAAACCAATATCTGCAGCTGACATATCTTATTCCTTTTCCAATTTTTAAATTCGATGTGCAATCAATATCACTTTACCAACGATTGGTAATCCAAACAGTTTGGTATGGTGCTAGAGTCATTTCACCTAGTAAGTCCCCAATCACTTCGTCAGAAATAATCTCTTTCCACTGATCCATATCAATTAAGTTTAGCTGTGCCAAACTCAAAGTTTGTGGCGTATTTGTGACATTATTCACCACAAAGATACTTTGATCACGCATTAAACTTTGACGCCAAAATCCAAATAAAGCATCATCTAAATGCAATGTAAACTGGGTGGCATTTGGATGAAAGGCGGCGTGTTTTTTACGCAAACCTATTAACCGATTAAGGCCAGTTAATACTTGATTATTCATGGTTGAAGAATCTTCCAGTAGCGGTTTAAGCTCTTGTTCTTGCCATTGATGTCTATTGATATCTCGATTGTGGTCAGTTTGTTGTAACTTTTCACAATCATTTTCAGTGGCGAAGAACGAGTGCACATAGATAGCTGGCACGCCTTCTAATGCAATCGCGATTGCATGCGCACACAACATTCTAGCTACTTGATACTCATCCTCTCCTTCGCAGGTGCCTTTAAAGGCATCAATCAAAGCGATATTTATTTCGTATGGATTCTTTTCACCATTCAGGCCTGTTCGCCATGAAACCCTCGCTCCAAATGACTGTAATGCATGAATCATATTTTGTAGTTCTTCTGGATCAAGAATTCCTTCGGCAGGACGAACACCAATACCGTCATGGCTTGCAATAAAGTTTAAAAAGGTCGTGCCCATCTGCGCCGGCGGCATAGACATTAACCACGTTTTAAGGTGTTTAGCGGAACCCGTTAATAGCGCATTAATCAACAAAGGAGGCAGTGAAAAGTTATACACCATGTGCGCTTCATTACCATTACCAAAGTAGGTCAAGTTTTCCTTTTTTGGCACATTGGTTTCAGTGATAATAATAGCACTTGGCAAACGACACTCAATTAAGGCACGCATCAGCTGAATTGCCTGATGTGTTTCAGGCAAATGAATGCAACTGGTACCAATAATTTTCCATAAAAAACCAATGGCATCTAAGCGGAAGATACTCGCTCCTTTATCGATATAAAGTGAAATTAAGCGCATGACTTCCAAAAAAACGTCAGGATTAGAGAAATTCAAATCTATTTGATCATGACTGAATGTACACCAAACGTATTTATCCCCTTTGGGAGTGCGAGTTAAACGCAATAAAGGTGTCGTTCTTGGCCGCACAACTTCAGATAAATCGGTCTCTGGACTTGCTTGAATGAAATAGTTTTCATAAGTCTCATCTCCAGCTTCAAAGGCTTTAAACCAGGGATGTTCACTTGAGCAATGATTAATCACCAAGTCTGCCATGATTTTATAGCTTTGGCTAATATCAGTCACATCATCCCAACTACCTAAATCAGGGTTGATATTTTCATAATCAGATACAGCAAAACCACCGTCGGAGGTATAGGGATAGTAAGGTAAAATATGCACCATGGAAACACTCTCTTTTAGATAGGTGTCTAAGGTGTTTTTTAAGGTTTTAAGGGGTTTTTCACGACTATTTTTAATTGAATCGCCATAGGTAATAAGCATAATATCTTGCTCATCCCAATGCGATTGATACGCTGTAAAGCCATCACAGTCATCTTTTTTTATCCCAGTTTTTTCTACAAACTTGTGTGCTAATTCTATTGCATTTTCATCCGGATACAACGCTTGCACCAAAGGTGTGATACGCTCAATAAGCGCTGAATAAGCTTGATTGTTTGTATTTGGACTGGTTTGCATAATTCGCCTCTTTTATTTTGATTGATACTCTTTCATATCTTCTTCTACTGCGACGGTAATTTCTTGCATAATTTCTGGAAAAGCCGCCGCTACTCGGTTCCAAGAAGGAATAAATGGGGTTTCCATTGGTGCATCTAAAAAATGGTTTCCTGCTTTAATAATATTTTCGGCAAACATCTCTACCGCCGTCTCTTCTTGGTGAACATCAAGCTTTAAGCCGTTTATAATTGCGTCATTACGATAAGATTCAATCAAGTCTAAAGCGATACGGTAGTAGGTTGCTTTAAGAGTTCTGAAACTCTCCTGGCTAAATGTCACACCCTCTGCAGCTAACTTACGGAAAAACGCTTTGCTAATATCAATCGACATTTTCGATAGACCTTTATGTGCATCATCAGCAGAAAGGTCTTGATGCTTGTGATCATAAATATCCGCAATATCCACCTGACATACACGGTTAGAGCTGATATTTCGTTTCATCTCTGAAAGCACACCAATTTCCAAACCCCAATCGGATGGGATTCTTAAATCGGAAATCACGCCTGTCCTAAACGCAAACTCGCCTGCCAGCGGATAGCGATAGGAGTCCATATGGGTTAAATATTCACTGGCTCGTTCACTATGCTCACCCGCCGTTTTCTGTAACGCTCTAATCAAAGGCGTAACTAATAATCGGGTAACACGACCATTCATTGTTTGATTGGCAATACGTGTATAAAACCCTTTAGCAAAAGCGTAGTTAAATTGTGGATTAGCAACAGGGTAAATCAGACGGGCTAATAATGAACGGTCATAAGTGACAATATCGCAATCATGCAAGGCTACCGACTCGACTTTATCTGAACCCAATACATAACCAATCATATACCAAACATTGCGTCCTTTACCTGGTGCCTCTGGTGCAATACCCTCTTCTACTAGCTTCTTATGAATCGCCTTCATTCTTGGGCCATCATTCCAAATTACTTTGACATTTTGTGGCAGCACCGAAAAAAACTCTAAAGCATGGCGATATTCCTCTTCATTCGCTCTATCTAAACCAACAACAATCTCTTCTAAATAAGGTACTGATTTGAGCTCTTCAACAATTTTGCTCAAAGCTGGAGTCTGCAGTTCGGAATACAGACTTGGCAAAATCAAACCTAAAGGTCGTGTTTTACTGTATTTCAGTAAGTCCGCTTCCATATCCTCAATAGGTCTGTCTACAAGATTGTGTAAGGTTGTAATAATGCCGTTCTGATAAAAATCCATATACGCTCCTTCCCACCTTTGGGAGTTTGGAAAATCTCTAATCTACTGCAAGCCAATCTAATACGGCTTGATTCCACCCTTTTGGGCCATTCTCTTTAGTAATAAATACTTTGCTATGTTTCACAACTGGTGCAGGATTAACTGGTGAACGAATAATTACCGGATAATCGCTGGCTTCTAATAATGGAATATCGTTATTACCATCCCCTAACGCCATGGTTTCAACCGTTTCTTGCCAGGCCTGCTGGTAATAATGAGACAAGACTTTTAATGCTTGTCCTTTATTACTCATGCCCATTAAATGCACAAAACGCCCCCCTTTAATGAGTTGCAATCCATGTTGAGCCATGGCATTGCTAAACTGCATTAATTTGTCTTCCGAATCTTGCCAAAGCAATGGTTCAGAAAAAGCACGCTGCTTGGCTTTAGCCGCCTTCTCTAATGTCAGACCAGTACAGTCTGCTACTTGTTGGTTACTCATTTCTGAAAAACCGATAAAAGAGAGGTTAAGTTGTTTTTTATAGGACTGGGCCAGTTGCAGCATTTCTGGTAGCAAAACGGCGTTCAGACTCATAAATTCAAAGTCTTCTCCCCACGTTTGCACAGCAACGTTGCTTGGCAAAAATTGTGTATCCATCGAACCCGATGGCCAAAAGATACCCGCTCCATTTTCAACAATAAAGGGGTGTGTATTTTGCAGTTCAGCCTTTAATTCAATAACTTCAGCTGCGGTTTTACTGGTTGTTAATATCCATGGAACCTGTTTATTGTTTAACAGCTCGATTGCTGGCAACGCAGCGGAATAATCATAATCATGGTGATCCAATAAGGAGCCGTCCAAGTCTGTAAACAAAAGTTTTTTCACTCTAAACCGCCCTATTGATTTTCCATATTTTTAAATTACCCAAACTTCAATTCCTTCTTAATAAACCATTGAATGCAATGATTATGCCACAATATAATTAATGTCTAATAACACAGGTTAAATACCACCAAAAATCCACATAAATCGCATATATATCAAATATTTATTACATAAATCAATAAAACAAGAATTAAATTAAACTAATTATTATCATGCTATCTATAGACCGAAAATCAATTTAAAACACCATAATGGACAGGATTGCTCCAAAATATAACAAACAACTCTTTAACCACTACTTCATATCATAAAAAGACCGTTTATTTTCCAAGTACTTATTATAAAAAACAATAACAATCAGTACATTAAAAAAACAACAAAATACGCCCTATAGTAGTGCAAAAATATTTCTTTCACAACTGTAAAACAACAAAAAAAAACAGTTAACAAATTGATAAATATAAATTTATTACTTTTAGTTTCAGTTTTGCTTTTTATGCCCAAAAGGAGGCGATTATGCACATTGAAAACAACTATCCTCATCATACGTTCTATGACGAAGCTATTTCTGCTGAAGAAACCCCAAGAAAAGCATCAAAAGATTTATTTAAACACCTTAACAACATGGGGTTAGATGAGCTTAAAGAACGCCAAAAAACAGCTGAAAAAACCATTGCTCAAATGGGGATTTCATTCACAGTATATAGTGACAAAGGCAATATCGATCGACTTTGGCCATTTGATTTGATTCCTCGTACTATTGAAGCATCTGAATGGAAACAAGTTACTTTGGGTTTAAAACAGCGCTTAAAAGCACTAAACCTTTTTATTGAAGACATCTATAACGAGCAAAAAATTTTAAAAGATAAGATTATTCCAGAAGAGGTTGTTTTAACTTCAAAGGACTATCGCCCAGAAAGCCGTGGCATGAAGTTAAAACACCAGTCTTGGGCGTGCATTTGTGGCTCCGATTTAGTAAGAAATGATGATGGGAAATTCTATGTTTTAGAAGATAACTTACGTGTCCCATCCGGTGTTTCTTATATGCTTGAAAATCGCTCGGTTTCTAAACAAGTTATGCCCGAAGCATTTCAAGACATCAATATTCAACCCATGCACCAGTACACCTATGAATTACTAAAGATGTTAGGTTCCATATCACCCAACGATACTGAAAACCCAGAAGTAGTTGTATTAACGCCAGGCATTTTTAATTCCGCTTATTATGAACATGCTTACTTAGCTCACGAAATGGGTGTTGAACTTGTTGAAGGTAGCGACTTGATTGTAGATGACAATGATTGTGTCTACATGCGTAACATTGACGGCCTTCAAAAAGTAGACGTCATTTACCGTCGGATAGATGACGCTTTTTTAGACCCTGAAGTATTTAGAGAAGATTCTACCTTAGGCGTACCAGGGTTAATGCGTGCTTGGCGAGCGGGAAATGTTGGCATCGCTAACGCACCTGGTTGTGGAGTGGCTGATGACAAAGTTCTCTACGCATATGTTCCAGATATTATTCGCTATTACCTTAATGAAGAGCCGCTAATATCAAACGTACCTACTTATGAGTGCAGCAAAGAAGAAGACTACCAATATGTTTTGCAAAATTTGAGTAAATTAGTAATCAAACCTGCTAATGAATCCGGTGGTTATGGACTACTTATCGGCCCCAAAGCTTCACAGGAAGAGTTGGATACATTCTCAAAACTCATTCAAGAAAATCCAAGAAATTATGTAGCTCAACCTACTCTTAACATTTCAACAGTACCTACTCTTTGCGAATCACTAGAGCCGCGCCATGTGGATTTACGCCCTTTTATCCTGCATGGAGAAAAAAGCTATGTGACAGCTGGCGGATTAACTCGCGTTGCCCTAGTTAAAGGTTCGTTGGTGGTAAATTCATCACAAGGTGGTGGTAGTAAGGACACTTGGATTATTGAATTGGAGGATAAATAATGTTATCTCGAGTTGCAGAAAGATTATATTGGCTTGCACGTTATATTGAACGAATCGAAAATACCGCACGTTTAGCACAAGTTCACTCTCAATTAATGCTAGACATGCCTAAATCGGTAAAATTATCTTGGCATACTTTAATAGAAATCACCAATAATGAAGATTTTTTTGACGAGCATTACGATGCCAAAACAGAAAAGAACTGCTGCTGGGCCCTGCTAGGTGACCGTGATAATTCAGCTTCTCTCATGTCCTCCTTATGGTGGGCTCGCGAAAATGTCAGGACAACCCGAGATACATTACCAAGAGAAACTTGGATTTACATTAATGAACTTTATTTACTCGTCAATGAGAAGCAAGAAGATTTCTACGTCAGAAGTAAGCGTAACACTTTATTAGAACAAATTATCCGCTCTTGCCAAGCTATTGCCGGCATGCTGGATGGTACTATGAGCCTAAACACCACTTTTCAATTTTTACAACTAGGCACAGCCATTGAGCGTGCCGACATGACCTCTCGCCTATTAGATGTTGGTGCTTTCTTTGTTGCACAAGAGACCGAGGCTCAAGAAATCAAACAATTTGAAAGCATTCTTTGGGCAAATATATTAAAATCCGTTAGCGCTTATTTTATGTATCGTCAAGCCGTACATATGGATATTAACGGCAAGTCGGTGATTCGTTATTTAGTCAACGATCCAGCCCTGTTTCGATCCATTAAGCATTGCGCTACTATGATGCAAACTCAAGTAAATACTCTACCCAACACCCTGGAAATCAATGAATCTATTTCAGAGTTACAGGCTTTAATAGAGAAAAAAATTCCATTTGAATTGGGCTCGCCTGTTTTGCACAACTACTTAGATGATGTTCAGATGCAACTGTCCAAGGTACACAATCAATTTTATAGCACATGGTTTCATCCAAGTATTAGCCAAGAAACCATGCAACAACAAAGTCAATAAAGGTTAAAAATTTTGAAACGTTTTTATTGTCAATGTGAACAAGAAATTTTTATCAATAATGCTTTTTGTGAGAAGTGTGGACGCGATTTAATTTACGACTCTCAAGCTCAGACTATGTGGAGCGGTGTATTAACTGATAAAGCCTTTGTTGCTGACTGTTCTGGCCACAAGGATCAACAAATTCAAATGATTCTGCACCCTTGCTCAAACCGCAATACGGCGGCAAGGTGTAACTGGTCGGTTTCTTGTACTGATGGTTGTCAATGTCTGTCTTGTAAAAGCACACGAACCATACCTGACCAATCCATGCCTAGAAACCCACAACGCTGGCTTATTCTAGAACGTGCCAAACGCCAGCTGTTTGTAACTCTTTTAAACCTCAATCTTCCCATTGAAGATTTTCACACCAAAGAAAATGGCTTAGCGTTTGATTTTTTAGAAGACAAACGTAGCAATCCTAATGTAGCTATTGAGCATGTTTTAACAGGTCATAATAATGGTGTCATTACTATCAATGCGGCCGAAGCGGATGAAGGCTTTTTACACACCATGAAAGAGGAAATGGGAGAGCCTTACCGAACGATTCTTGGTCACTTTAGACATGAAATTGGCCACTATTACTGGGATATCGTCATTCAGAACGACGCTCAGCTTAACCAGTTTAGAGAACTTTTTGGTGACGAACGCATTGACTACAAAGAAGCCCTTGAGCGTTACTACCAACAAGATAAGCCTAAGTTTAAAAGTAGCCAATATATTACGCCCTACGCCAGTAGCCACCCGCATGAAGACTGGGCAGAAACTTGGGCACATTATCTACATATAGTAGACACATTAGAAACCGCCGTAAGCTATGGACTGAGTACCTACGAACCTAAAATTAATGATTTTGATGATTGGTATTCAGAATGGGCTCGTGTTGCACAAGTTATGAATGCGCTAAACCGTAGCATGGGGTTATCGGATGCTTACCCATTTATATTGACAGAAATTGTTCGCAACAAGCTGCAGTTTATTGACTCTCTCATAGACAATTTTGCCAATAAGCTCAATTAAATTCATTTGCTGGTAACGTAAGCTTCATTCTATCAAGTGCACATCTTCAAACATATCAGGCCTGCTAAGAATATGGTATCCTTTCATTTTTAACGCTTCCTTATCGGTTTCCTGATTGCGTAAACGTTTTATTGAAAGGAAAACACATGTATAACCCTTCTAAAATTGCATTCCAGACGAGCATTATCACCCTATTATTTTCAGCTATTTTAACGTTAAGCGGGTGCTTGGGTATAACACAACCAAGCGACGACGATATTAAATCAATGGCCGCAGAGCGTTTTGATCAAGAGTATGCAGGCCTATTTATTGCCAGTAATGTGGTTAAAAACAATGGCTATAAACAAAACGATACCAATTATGTAGCCGAACTGACTATTACAGGCACCGCACAAGCTTCTATTGATGAATACGCTCAAAACATCTTGAATGATAAGTCGCTTTCGAGCATTGAGAAAATCACCAATAGCATGACCATTGGTTTGCTAAAAATCACCATGCCTGAATTTAAGGCTGGAGACCAAATCGAATTCAACAAGAATTACCTATTTATTAAAACCGACAATGGCTGGCAGCTTAAAAAAGAGCTGAAGCCAGAAGATGAATTATAAAGGACAAAACCATGCCATTACTCGATAGCTTTACCGTTGATCACACTATTATGAATGCGCCTGCGGTGCGTGTTGCTAAAACGATGCAATCACCTTCTGGCGATACCATTACCGTTTTTGACCTACGTTTTAACAAACCAAATGAGTCAATGATGGGCGAAAAAGGCATTCACACCCTAGAACACCTATTTGCCGGATTTATGCGTAATCACTTAAATGGTGATGGTGTTGAGATTATTGACATCTCACCAATGGGTTGCCGTACTGGTTTTTATATGAGTTTGTTAGGCACACCATCTGAAGACAGAGTAGCCAAAGCTTGGTTAGCCGCAATGAAAGACGTTTTAACCGTTGAACGTATGGAAGATATTCCAGAGTTAAACGAATACCAGTGCGGAACGTTTATTATGCATTCTTTAGAAGAAGCCAAAGAGATTGCCCAAGAGATCATTGACCTCGGTATTGGCGTAAACAAAAATACCGATATTGCATTAAGTGAAGACACATTAAAGTCACTTGGTAATGAAGTGTAAAAAAGGATAAATTGCATGAAAATTGCCATTATTGGAGCAATGGAAGAAGAAGTCTCTCTTCTGCGAAGCAAATTAGAAAATCAAAGCACAGAGGTTCACGCTGGCTTTGAATATTATCTAGGTCAAATTAACGGAACGGACATTGTTTTATTACGTTCAGGAATTGGTAAAGTAAATGCAGCGATTAGCACCACAATTCTGCTTAATCTTTATAACCCTGATTATGTTATTAATACGGGTTCTGCAGGTGGTTTTCACACCGATTTAAATGTGGGCGATATTGTTATCAGCAGTTCGGTTTGCCATCATGATGTGGATGTCACACCATTTGGTTACGATTTAGGTCAAGTACCAGGCCTGCCAGCTTGTTTTTTACCTGATGACAATCTAGTAAAAGCGGCACAGCAGAGTATTGAAGCGTTACAAGAAGTGGTTCATATGCACGGCTTAATCGCCACTGGTGACCGTTTTATGCATCAACCAGAAGACGTTACCAATACCCGCAACAATTTCCCAGAAATGATTGCCTGTGAAATGGAAGCGGCGGCGGTTGCCCAAGCGTGCCATACTTTTGAAAAACCGTTTGTAATTATCCGCTCATTATCGGATATTGCTGGTAAAGAGAATGCCAAAACTTTCGAACAATACCTAGAACAAGCCGCCACTCACTCGGCGAAAGTGATTTTAGGTATGTTAGATCGTATTTAATCCAAACAAGCTCCAACAAACTTAAATGCCCTCATTTGAGGGCGTTTTTATTTAATGAAAAATCTTGACGCAAATGTTTTCAAGATCATATTGGTTTTCGGTTGTTTTCTAACTGCGCTATTTGCCTATTATGTATTTTAGATAAGAACACAATTACAACAATACCACCCAGTAAAGCCCAGCCCATATCCGATTGTGTATCCCAAACATAACCTTGTGTGCCTAAGAAAGATTCGGCAGCTTCTTCAGACATCAGCGCTACCCACCACTCAATCAATTCGTAGAATGCACTAAATGCCAACGCAATAGAAACACTAAAAAAGTTTGTCCAGCCAAGCCCATTCACCACTTGTTTACGAATTAAAATCTCTCTAGCAATGAGCACAGGAACAAACCCTTGAGCAAAATGCCCAACTTTATCGTAATTGTTTCTTGACCAGTCAAACTCCAATTTAAGCCAATCAAAAAAGGGAACTTCCGCATAGGTGTAGTGGCCACCAACCATAAGAATAATGCAGTGAATCAATATCAAAATATAAAGTAAACGGGTAAGAGGAAAGCTTTTATAGGTATAGGCTAACAAAGTAAAACCGATTAAAGCCGGTGCTACCTCTAAAAACCAAGTAAAGGTATCTTTAGGGTGAATGGCTGACCAAACTAACACTAATAAAAAGGTGCTAATCCACAATAAAGGATTCACTTTTAACTCTTTTAGCATGAGAGGTATCTTTTGCTTATTTGTTTAAGCCAATCCTACCCATTGAACCAGGCCTGGTCAACTTAATGATGAAAACCGAACCACTTTAATTTCATATAAAAAATTCGTTATTAAAATCATAAAAAAACCCCGTAAAAACGAGGTTTAATTTCATTCAGGATAATCTATCCAATAACAATCAATTGCTGCTGTATGGCTTGTTGAATTTCTTGAGGATTCATTGGTTTAGACCAATTTTCACCTTGCGCCATTGAGCAACCCATTTTTTGGTATAGTTTGGCCTGCTCAACCGTTTCCACTCCAGTTGCAATCACACAAAGATCTAAGCTTTTTGCCATTTGAATCAAGGCTTGAACCCATTTTTGACCTTTTTTATTGACCATTGTGCTTTGCAGCCAGTCACGATTTAATTTTAATTCTTGAAGATTTAACTGAGCTAATAAAGCTAAATCAAGTGGAGATTTGCCCACTTCGCTTAGTGTTATTTGGTAACCAGATGCAGTTAAAGAGTTTAGTACTTCCAGCAATTCTTCATTATTATTCAAGGCCTGCATAGAAAACTCTAACTGCACTTGAGAAGCTGTTACTTCATAAGCTGCAAAACGTTCATTAAAAAAAGTGACTAAATCTTTTTGCTGCCAAAGCGCATCAACCACTGGAATAGAAACAATCATTGCATCGTTATATTTTTGCCATTGTTGCAAATAATATAATCCAGAGTCCAATAACCAAGCACCAACGGTATAACCAGCTTGACTACCATTTAACATATCAATCCAACTTGCTAGATACGGGCTGTCAATTTCTGGTTCATTCCATTTAGCGGTAATGCTTGCACCCACAATCACACCAGAATTTAAATCAATTTGTGGCTCAAATACCGTTTCAATGGTTCCATTTTCAACTGCACTATATAAACGATTCACTAAGACATGTTTTTCTGATGTCGCTTGAAGATTGATTTCATGGTAAAAACGATAAGTATGACGTCCACTGTCTTTTGACACATACAATGCTTGGTCGGCGTATTCAACCAATTCAGCAGATGTTTTACCATCTAATGGGTAACGAGAAATACCAATACTGGTTGAAATCTCAACGTCATTACTATTAACCCAATATGGACGACTCACTTCTTGAATAATTCTCTGGCTGACTGCCTCAATTAACTCTTTTTCTGATACATCGGCCAACAAAACAACAAATTCATCACCACCTAGACGACTGACAATATCGCCTTCACGCACGGCTGAAATCAGTCTTGCACTCACATTTCTTAATAACTCATCACCCGCTTGATGACCTAAACTATCATTAACACCTTTAAAGCCATCTAAATCCAAGAACAGTAAAGCGAACTCTTTTTGAGTATCTTTTGCCTTGATTACAAGCTGCTCTAAGGTGCTATTAAAATAAGCACGATTTGGCAAATGGGTTAATGTATCATAATTGGCTTGGCGAAATAATTCACGGGTGCGCGCTTCTACCCTGTCTTCAATTTCGCTAGAGATATCACCTGTATGAGAAAAACGAGTCTGTAACGCTCGCATCATTCTTTTTACACTAAAACTGCTCTCTTCAACAGATTCGCGCTTAATAAAATGTGGACGGTTACGTTCAGACTGTAAAAAACGTGTCACCTCTGGAGAAGGAATTGTTTCTGTTTTTGCTGGACTGCTTAACTCTAACATGCTGTTAACCTCGTGTTCCGTTTAACGGTGTAAGCTTAAAAAATACCGTATAATATTGGCTGTTTTAACTGCTAACCGTTGCTCGGTTATTATTAACTTTTTTCTAAAGTTTTAATGAGAGTTGCCGTTATATTAACTTTTTATTTTCTTATCTTTCTCATAGCAAAGGAGATGCCATGTCTAGCATTGGTACACCGTTTTCTTCTACAGCCGTTCGCGTTTTATTGTGCGGAGCAGGTGAATTAGGCAAAGAAGTTGCCATTGAACTACAACGTTTTGGTGTAGAAGTCATTGCCGCAGATCGCTACCCAAACGCCCCAGCCATGCAGGTTGCAGACCGTTCTCACGTGATTGATATGCTAGACGGCGATGCTTTAAGAAAAGTTATTGAACTAGAAAAACCACACATGGTTGTGCCAGAAATAGAAGCAATTGCAACCGATACCTTAGCGGCAATGGAACAAGAAGGTGTCAAAATAATACCCACTGCACGTGCCACTCAACTGACAATGAATCGTGAAGGTATTAGACGTTTAGCGGCAGAAGACTTAGGAATTCCTACTTCTCCTTATGAGTTTGCCGATACGTTAGAAGACTTTACCGCTGCCGTTGAGCGCATTGGCATGCCTTGTGTGGTTAAGCCAATAATGAGTTCGTCTGGTAAAGGGCAAAGCGTTATAAAAACAGCAGACGACATTCAACACGCTTGGGATTACGCTCAAGAAGGTGGTCGCGCTGGTAAAGGCCGTGTAATTGTTGAAGGGTTTGTTGATTTTGACTATGAAATCACCTTATTAACGGTTCGCCATGCTGATGGCATAAGTTTTTGTGAACCAATTGGCCATCATCAAGAAGATGGCGATTACCGCCAGTCTTGGCAACCTGCAGCCATGAGTGAAAAGGCTATTTCTGCTTCTAAAGCGATTGCTGAAAAAGTAGCCAATAACTTATGCGGCAATACTGGCCGCGGTCTGTTTGGAGTCGAACTTTTTATTAAAGGTGATACGGTTTATTTCAGCGAGGTCTCGCCTCGCCCGCATGATACAGGCCTGGTAACATTGATGTCACAAGACTTATCCGAGTTTGCCTTACACGCTAGAGCTATACTTGGCTTGCCAATTCCTAACATCACACAACACGGCAATTGTGCATCCAGCGTCATTTTGCCAACAGGAACCTCAACAAAAACCAACTTCTCAAATTTAAAAGAAGCCTTAGCGGATGTTGATACTCAAATTCGTCTATTTGGTAAACCCGATATAGATGGGCGCCGTCGCATGGGAGTAACCATTGCCAGAGCAGACAGCATTGAAGCCGCAATTAAAAAAGCGAATAAAGCAGCTGCGGCAGTAAAAGTGACTTTCTAGTACGTAAGAAGTCCAAACACATATAAAGACTCTAATAGCACGAGTTTTTATATGTGTTTTTCAAAAAAATACCTGAAAAAAACCAAAATTCACAGCCCGCTTTTTGACACCGCCCCTTTTTGCCGCCCTATATTTGTTATAAAAAAAACCTCAAAACCTTATATAATTCTAAACAAACCTAAAAAATAATTATCTACTAAATTCAACAGGTTAAGATATAAAAGGCTATTTCATCATTATTTTTCCCATCCAGTAAACATGAACTTTTAAAAAAATGGCATAGCTTATGCTGAACGACAGACATAGCAAAAACTTGAGATTTGCCATACACAAGCCATTGTTGCTAAATACGCAAGGGGAAAACAAAATGACATTAAATAATAATACTGCTAACGACATTAAAGCGCCAATTCTAGAAGAATACCGTCGTAGTCAGGAAGCAGAAAAGCACCTTTCAGAAAATCCACGTAAAACTGTTTTACTGTTATTGCAAGGCGCCGTGGATAAAGGCAACCTTGCAAAAGTTTGTCATCAAAGCCATGCATTAGTAGAAAAAGGTTTTCATCTTGGTCGTATGACAACGATTTTAGATGCGCTACGTGATCGTTTAAGCTTAACTAAAGACACACCTTTAGCATTTGATTTAGAAGAACTATACCGTTATGCGGATCAGAGCATCCAAGAAGCAGTTTTTGAAAAAGATACATTCTATTTAGACAGTGCAATTGAAATTCTTACAGAGCTTCGTGATGCATGGATGGAGATGATGCAGCAAACAGGACAACTGCCGGCAGACGCATAAGCCAGAACGTTTTCTCCTGTTCATAAACCAACTTTTCATTAATGAAAAGTTGGTTTTTTTCACCTTGTTGACTTTACTAAACAAAGGCACGCTAATTGCAAATGTGCAAATCCAAACCTCAAAAACATACATACTAAAGTAACATTGAGATTTTTTCAAAACCACATATCAACCTATTTTCACTCTTTTACTTTAAGACCTCTTGCCTGAAAATATTCGTAAACTGATTTAATGACACTCTTTATTTGCAAAGGTTAAGCCCTTATATACATCTATTACCAGGTTTTTTCCTCCAATCACCACCACTAACATACTGTTTTAAAACATTTTTATGTATTAAAAAGTCCAAATTAACTTCAATCCTTGAAACACCATTGACGCTTTTAGCACTCTCTTGCAAAGAGTGCTAAAAGTAAGTTATATTAACTATATATAAAAGTATTTAAGGAGTTTGTTATGTCAAAGACAATTTCGGCTTTTCCACAAATTAAAACAGAACAGAGCTTACCTTCTGTTCAAACTTTAGCGCATCAATTAGCACCAGGTCAAAACTTGGAGACCTACTTGCACACAATTCAAAGTGTTCAAAAACTGACGGCTGAAGAGGAACATACTTTAGCTGAAAAACTCTACTACCAAAAAGACGTGCAAGCGGCTCGCCAGTTGATTTTATCTTCACTGCGTTTTGTCGTACCTGTTGCTCGTTCATACAGTGGTTATGGTTTACCATTGGGAGATATTATCCAAGAAGGTAATATCGGCTTAATGAAAGCGGTAAGACGTTTTAACCCTGAAGAAAATGTGCGTTTAATGACATTTGCTGTGCATTGGATTCGTGCTGAAATCAATGAGTACGTGATTAAAAACTGGCGCATCGTTAAAACAGCAACAACCAAAGCGCAACGTAAATTATTTTTTAAATTACGTAGTACAAAAAAGTCTTTAGAGTGGTTTAACGATAAAGATGCCGACACCGTTGCAGAAGAATTAGGCGTAACTCGTAAAGACGTTCTAGAAATGGAAACACGTCTTTACGGTAAAGACTTGCCAGTAGACATGAATGCAGATGATGATGAAAATGTCACTTTCCCTGTATTGATTAGTCAAGAGGCTGACCCTGAAACGGCTTTAGTTCAGCAAAATCATGCCGAGTATGAAATGGCTCGTATGCAAGAAGCTTTGGCAACATTAGACGAACGAAGTCGAGACATTTTACAGCAACGCTGGCTATCTGATGAAAAAGCAGGTTTAAAAGCGTTATCTGAACAATACGGAGTATCCATGGAGCGTATTCGCCAGATTGAAGCACAAGCATTAAATAAATTAAAAAATCAATTAATCGCTTAATTATTCTCATAGTTTTACAAGTATATTAAAAATGAAAAAGGCCTGTTTACTCACAGGCCTTTTTGCTTTTTAATACATTCATACTGTTGTAAACCAGAGAAATATAAAGTTTTACTCCCTATATTCATCACACAATTAAAGACTTTATTGCTCTCATGTTATCGTTAAACAATCATTCCTTAACTCATGAAAAGCGCTAGATAAATTGCAACCTCTTATCTTGCTATAAACCCTAATCTCATATCATATTATTCTGTAAACAAGAACAAAATACTATACAATTATTATACGTTAAATATACAAGAACTTTTAAAACATCTCTTTGGAGTGAACATGTTACAAAAAGCGCACCTTATTGCAGAGCCGTTAATCATTAATCAAGGCAATGTTGAAAACAAACGACAAGAAATTAAAGCTTACTTTAATCAAACTTGCGATAGTTATGAAGCCCTCTTTGAAACATTAAAATCTGACGATGCGTTTTATGAGCGTCCTTGCTCTCTAAGGCATCCCCTTATTTTTTATTTTGGTCACACCGCCACTTTTTTTACCAATAAACTCGTGTTAGCCAAATTATTACCTGGACGCATCAACCCCGAAATTGAATCTATGTGTGCCATAGGTGTGGATGAGATGTCTTGGGATGATTTAAATGAAGCACACTATAACTGGCCAAGCGCAGATGCGGTTAGAGCCTATCGTGATGAAGTTAGACAAGCCGTTAATCAGTTAATTGATGAAGTTGAATTTAGCTTACCTATTAACTGGCAAAGTCCAATGTGGCCAATTTTAATGGGCATTGAACATGAGCGAATTCACTTAGAAACGTCATCAGTATTAATTCGTCAGTTACCTATTACTTCAGTACAGACACACCCTTTATTCCCAACCTGCCCTAATCAAGGTCAAGCACCAGAAAATTATCTAGCCACAGTTCCTGCAGGGGAAATCCAAATAAACCATACAGATCCAGCACCCTTTTATGGCTGGGATAATGAATATGGTCAACATAACGCAACGGTTAAAGAGTTTAAATCTGCCGCGTTTTTAGTGTCTAACCAAGAGTATTTAGCTTTTGTAGAAGATGAAGGTTATAACAAACCAGAATATTGGAACAGCGAAGGTGATAACTGGCGTAAGTTTTCACCCGTTAAACACCCAACCTTTTGGGTTAAAAGAGATAATGCCTGGTATCTTCGCTGTATGACCGAGGAAATACCAATGCCTTGGAACTGGCCGGTTGAAGTCAATCAGCTTGAGGCACATGCTTTCTGTAAATGGAAAGCACAAAAAACAGGCAAACCGATTCGACTACCTAGTGAAGATGAGTACTTACGTTTACGTGATCACTCACAAGCATTAAACTTTACGCATCAAGCGAATTGGAACTTGCAAAAATATGCCTCTTCCACACCAATAGATGAAAATAAAACGGGTGATTTCTATGATGTATTAGGGAACGTTTGGCAATGGAGCGAAACCCCTATTTACCCATTTGAAGGCTTTAAGGTACACCCGCTCTATGACGACTTCACCATGCCAACTTTTGATAATAAACACAATATTTTCAATGGTGGTAGTTGGATTTCCACGGGTAACGAAATTAACGGCCACTCACGTTATGCATTTCGTCGTCACTTTTTTCAGCATGCCGGTTTTAGATATATTGAATCTGAAAATAAAGTTCAGACCGAGTATTTAGGTTATGAAACTGATAAATCCGTTTCCCAGTATTGCGAGTTTCATTACGGCGATGAATATTTTGGAATGCAGAACTTTGCAAAGAATTACGCCAACATAGCAATAACTGCAATTCAAGAGGATCCAGATTATAAAAATGCTGAACATCTATCTGTCTTAGAAGCAGGTTGCTCAGTTGGAAGAGCAAGTTTTGAACTAGCGAAATGCTTTAATAAGGTGACGGGGCTAGATTTTTCTGCTCGTTTTATTCAAATTGCAAACCAGTTACAACAAAACGATTCTATTCGCTACAGTATTCCTATTGAAGGCGAAATAATGGACTTTAAATCAAAGTCTCTTACCGAGTTAGGCTTAGATAAATACGCCTCTCGTTGCGAATTTATTCAGCAAGATGCATCTAACCTTAAACCGCATATTACAGGCTATGACATGGTTGTGGCATCCAATTTAATTGAACGACTTTATGACCCTGAAAAGTTTTTAAATAGCATTCAGGAACGTTTGAATTCTAAAGGCTTATTAATGGTTGTTTCTGACTATTCGTGGGAAGAAAAATACACAAAAAAAGACAAATGGATTGGCGGCTATAAAGACAGCCAATCTGGTGAGAATGTGACCTCTATTCAAGGACTACATGACATTTTGGATGAGAATTTTGAATGCATCTCTTCTCTACCTAGAATACCTTCTGTTTTTAGAGTTACTAGTCGCAACTTTACACTTAATGATTCTGAAGTCACTATTTGGAAAAAAAGAACTTAAACTATGCTTTAACTTTTTAATTTTGGTAAGTAGGTTTAACTAAGACGTATTTTCTGTTTATGATGTAGCTTACATAAAATCATTGGTGATGAGAAAGTCATGGGTCAATCTAGGCAAAAAGAAATAGAGAATATTTTGAAAGACAGCGTCAACTGGCATAGTAAAAACAGCGCGAGTATGAATGTTCAAAGAGTGGAAGGAACAAAGCTTCCAAACCAGTTTAAGACAGAGCTATTGACTCAAACTCAACCCTTTAAAAAAAGCATTGAAGATCTCTCAATCGGTTTTTTATGTGGCTTTGAAATTGAATTTTTTCTTAATCCAAATAAGCTACAAGACTTTCAAAAAGACATGGCTGAGATATTACCTGACTATCAAATGCTCTTGATTTATCTTAATGAAGTTCCTAAAACTAACCATCGTCATTTTTATTTAATTAAAGAAATGACAGGGCTTCCGCCTGAAGGTATGCAAAGCTATGAAATCGTCAGCCCAATTCTTGATTACAAAAGTCTTCCTTACTTCATTAATGCCATTTTTATCTTATTAAATGAGTATGGAGCAAAAGACAATGACAGCATTGGCTTTCATCTGCACGTTTCCACTCAGGCCTCGCCAAAACTGTCACCAATTTCACTACTGTTTTTCTTGGATCAAGAAGGTGTTTTGAATTCCAAAGAACGCCAATATACGCGAGACATCATCAAACAGTTTTTTGACTACTCAGCACTTGATTGGCAATGGATTTTTGAAGAAGTCACTCGTAAATGCTACAACGTCAATTTTCTTCATTACGATCAAGACAACCACATTGAGCTGCGTTCAATGGGTGGACTAGGCTATCTTAATAAACAAAATGACATTCTCACTAATTGTTTTAAATGTTTATTGGCATATGAAAAAGCATTAAATACACCTGTTAAATCTATCTCTCAAGGCATTTTAGAAAACTACTCTTTAAAGCAACACGTGCTTCAAACCAAAAGAGTAAGTTATCAAACCTTAAAAGAGTCAGATCAAAATCATATTTGGTTTGTATAGAAAATTATGCAGGAGGGCTAAATGAGTAGTAAAGACAATAATCTTAATCAGTCTATTTCCAGAGCTGGCACTCATGCTGAAAAGTATGATTTACGTAAAACGGTATTTGGTACTGATGATGTTTTACCAATGTGGGTGGCCGATATGGATTTACCCACGCCGCCATTTGTACTTAATGCTATTCATTCTCGCTTAAACCACCCCATTTTAGGTTATACCCACACGCCTGATTCGGTTTATCAAGCGATTATAGACTGGCAAGCACAACACAACTATCAGGTTCAACAATCACACATTGTGTTTACTCATAATGTTGCCAATGGTTTTTTTATGGCGGTTTCGGCATTTACCCAACCAGGCGATGCCGTACTCGTACAACCACCTATTTACCCACCGTTTTTGTCCGCGCCGCAACAAAATAATCGTGTTGTTATCGAATCACCATTAATATTGTCAGAAAATCATTATGAAATCGATTTTGATGCCTTTGAAAAAGCCATTGTGGATAACTCTGTCAAACTCTTTCTGTTTTGTAGTCCGCAAAATCCATCTGGCCGCGTTTGGCTTGAAACGGAGCTTAGACAGTTAGCGGATATTTGCCAAAAACATAATGTGATTATCGTCTCGGACGAGATTCATTCCGACATGGTTTATGCACCTAACAAACATATACCAATCGCCTCTCTTTCAGAAGAGATTGCCAATAACGTTGTGACGTTAAGCTCCCCTGGAAAGACCTTTAATTTAGGTGGTTTACAGATTGGTTATGCCATTATTTCTAACCCTAAGCTTAAAGCAGATTATCTCAAAATCTGTAAACAAAATTCAATTGATAGTTTGAATCTATTTGCTCAAATAGCCTTAACAGCGGCCTATACAGAACAAGGCAAACAGTGGCGTAATGAGTTACTGAGCCATTTCAGCGAAAATATTGATATTTTGGAAACATTTTTTGCCAAAGAATTTCCCAAAGTGAGAGTTATGCGCCCACAAGCCTCTTATTTAGTATGGCTAGATTTTAAAGAAATGTTTGCTTCACAAGCAGAGCTTAAAGACTGGTTGATTCATAAGGCAAAACTCGGTTTAAATGATGGTGAAAGTTTTGGCGGGGAGAGTCAAGCTGGAGCCAACTTTATGAGAATTAATCTAGCCGTTGCTCAACCTGTTTTGAACCAGGCTTTACAGCAACTAAAACAGGCAAAACACAGTCTGCCTGTTGAATAGAATTTGGTACAGCCACGAGGACTCGAACCCCGAACAGCCCCTTAGGAGGGGGCAGTTATATCCAGTTTAACTATGGCCGCATTGTTGCAAATAGAATGCCAAACCAGACTGCTTTAGTCTGGTTGGTCTAAGGCACCTAGACGTGCTATATTGTACTCGCCTGTCTGGGTGTCTAGTTTATAAATATTAAAATTCGTGTCAATATCAAATCCCTCCAATCTTGATGCATAATTGGTGGATAAACTTCCCTCTGGGGAATGCACTCTGTGAAATACATGTGGCTGCCAGCCTAAAATAGCTGCACCATCAAAGATTTTTTTACTGTTGTGATAAATGGCGTCTGCCGTAACTTCGAAGTTTTCGACTTGACCATGCTTAACTGAATACAGCTGCACTAGACGTCTACCTTGGTGCACGACCAATTTATCTTCTTGATTTGTATGCATATACCAATACCAAGTGTCATCACCTTCAATCAGTGGACTTTTCCCACCTGGTTCATGCATAACTAAATCGATACCAGACAAATCTTTTACGACACCTTCGACAGCGTAAAAATTGACATTTGGCGTAGTTCTTAATGTTTTCAAAGGAAGAATAAAACACAGATTTTCAATATAAATACTTTTACGGCCTACTTCTACCGAGAGCATTGGCTACCTCACAAATTTGAAGATAATTTGAAGCTAAAAAACTTTTTAAATATAAGTTTTTATAATTGAAACGTCACCGTTGACGTAAAATAAGTGACTTTTGCAGAAGCGAACGGCAAAGGTCTCTATAAATAAAAATAGTTACAAAGGTTTAACGGAATACTGCACACTTAACATATGTTCAGCTTTAGCTGGAAGGGTGACAAAATCGTCTAAAACATTACCACTTTCAACACAAGCAAACTCTAACCAGGCCTGGTCATCTATATCGGCAAATCCTTTAACAATTTCTGGCCCAGGGTTCCAAACCACACTAGAGTGTGAATTACGTTTTTGAATAATAATTTCTCGGTTATTATCTGCATCAACGAGGGAAACAGTACCCGTTTGATTAAGGTAGACCGAATCTTTAGCTGGGTTTAACACCACCATATCCGCTTGAGTTTCGGCTGGCGCATCCTCTACTAATTTATCGAGATGGGTACTTCCTTCCAAACCTTTAATTTGCATACCCACAGGGTTAGCCACGGCAAAATAGGTATGAAAAGCTTCAGTAATATCAATTGCTTCATCTGTTAGATTTGCGGTAAATAAAGTTAAGGTTAGACTCTTACCAACTTCCACACAGAGCTTTAGGTTAAATTCATACGGCCATTGTGCCAGTGTTGCTTCATTCGATTCACAAACCAATAAAATGCGGGTTTCACCCGTATCTAAATGTGCGGCTTTTTCAACTTTCCAAACCATATTACGAACAAAACCGTGAGCTGGCAGGCCTGGTTGCTTTGCCGCACCAAACCATGGCCAGCAAATAGGAACTCCGCCACGAATAGGTTTTGAACCATCATAAACAGCCGTGTCGCTCACCCACAATAAATCTTTTTGGCCTTTAGCAATAAAGCTTAATACCGAACCACCCAAGGTGGCAATGGTTGCCTTGGCAAACTTATTATTTATCTCGATTAACTCAAAACCTTCTTGAGTTTTGAACTGAATACCTTCAACAGAAAATTGTTCTTGATAAGAAGATGCCATAATTTACGCCTCGTGAAAGCTGATAAGATGAAAGAAGTTAACGCCAGTCAGTTAAGGTTTTTTCTAATAACTCTTGTGGATAATCACCGGTAACGTAAGCCTGTCCAATGGATTTTAGTAGAACTAAACGCACCGTTCCTGCTTGTACTTTTTTATCACCCGCCATTAAACCTAAAAATCGTTCATTACTCATTTCCATTACAGACGGTGGTAGTACTGGTAAATTAGCACGTTCAAACAGTTTTTGAATACGAGCTTCATCTTGTTGCGTTAAATTGCCCAGCAGTTTTGACATATATACTGCTTGCATAGAACCAGCGCTCACACCTTCGCCATGCAACCAATTGCCATACCCCATACCCGCTTCAATCGCATGACCAAATGTATGTCCTAAATTAAACAAAGCACGCATGCCGGCTTCTTTTTCGTCTTTAGCAACAATGTCCGCCTTATCTTGGCATGAGCGTTCAATCGCATAAGAAAGTACTTCTGGCTCACGATTCAACAGTTTTTCGATATTGGCTTCAAGCCACTCAAAGAACTCTGGATCTTGAATAAGACCGTATTTAATCACTTCTGCCAGGCCTGCTGACAATTGACGGTCTTCTAGGGTATTAAGAGTCTCGGTATCAATCACAACACACCGCGGCTGATGAAAAGCGCCAATCATGTTTTTACCTAGAGGATGGTTAACGCCTGTTTTTCCACCTACGGATGAATCAACTTGTGAAAGCAAAGTAGTCGGCATTTGAATAAAATTCACGCCACGTTGAAAAGCAGCAGCGGCAAAACCCGTCATATCGCCAATCACGCCACCGCCAAGTGCCACTAAAGTACAGCTGCGATCAAAACGCTGTCCAATCAGTTCATCAAACACTAAATTTAGAGTATCTAGTGTTTTGTACTTTTCACCGTCAGGTAATACCACTGATTTAACATCAAAGTCGGCAAACGTTTGTTTACACTTTTCTAAATAAAGCGGTGCGACTGTTGTATTGGTTACAATTAATACCTGCTTACCTTTCACATAAGGTTTTACAAGCTCGGCGTTACCTAATAACCCTTGACCAATAAAAATCGGATAGCCTCTATCCCCTAATTCAACCTGTAATGTTTTCACTGCTTTGTCTCTTAACTGAAGACCTTTACTCTTTTTGCGCAAAGGTTTTTATCATTTACTTAGTTTATTTTCTTTAAACAATCTGCTCAGACTCTAAACGTTCTACAATTTGTTTAACCACACGATGCACTGGCACCTGTTGGGTTTCAATGACTAAATCGGCCATTTCTAAATACCACGGCTCACGCTTTTCCATTAAATCTCTTAAAACCTGAGCAGGGTTTTCTGTTTGTAATAATGGGCGATTACGGTCATGTTTTGTTCGCTGTATTAACGATTCAACAGGTGACTTTAAATACACCACAAAACCACGTGTACGCAGATGTTGACGATTGCTTTCAGTTTCTACAACGCCACCCCCTGTTGCCAAGACAACTTCGGAACGTTGAGAAAGTTCATCAATCATCAAAGCTTCTCGATGACGAAAACCTTGTTCACCTTCAATGTCAAAAATCATCGGAATTGTCGCCCCTGTCTTGGCTTCAATTTCGTGATCACTATCAACAAATTGATAGTGCAACTTTTCTGCTAATAATTTACCTACGGTCGACTTACCCGCCCCCATGGGGCCTACTAAAAATATACTTTCTTTATGCATTTGTTCATTATAAATACATTTTTCTAATTTGCCTTAAGATATGGTCTTTTAAATGAATAAATAATTAAATCATTACTTAAACACAAACCGTTAGACTCTTTGAGAGTTCTTTTCTATTTAAGAAACAGCCTATTTCTTTGTTCAATGAAGTCTTCACCTTCTCAATACCAAGGAAAGTGCTTTCTGCTTTCTTTTGAATAAGCAATAACCGCAATCCAATTTCAATCATTCTCTGTTAAAATAACGAATTATTTGTAAAAAACCGGAGAAATTCTTATGAGCGGTTCACTTTATATTGTTTCAGCCCCTTCTGGTGCGGGTAAAACATCTTTAGTTAGCAAACTGATTCAGAAAGACAGTCGCATCGTGGTGTCAGTATCTAGCACAACTCGTGGAATTCGTCCAGGTGAAGAAGATGGTGTGAACTACCACTTCTTAACAAAAGAAGCGTTTGATGAACAAATTAAACAAGGTGACTTTTTAGAACACGCTGAGGTTTTTGACAACTACTATGGCACCTCTAAAAGTGCGGTAGACAAGCAGCTAGCTTCAGGAAAAGATGTCATTTTAGAAATTGATTGGCAAGGTGCAGAGCAAGTGAGAAAACTAATGCCTGACGCAATCTCAATTTTTATCCTACCACCTTCTAAAGAAGAATTACTTAAACGATTAAACAGTCGTGGCACAGATAGCCAAGAGATTATTGACCGTCGTATGCAAGATGCGGTAAGTGAAATGTCGCATTACAATGAATTTGATTATATTGTGATAAATAATAATTTTGATATCGCTCTAAAAGAGTTACACAGTATTTTTGAGGCAAACCGCCTATTAAAAGATAAGCAAGTAGTTGCGCATAAAAACATGATTGCCGCTCTACTTGATTCTGAATAAACCACAGATATTAACTAAACAATAAATTGTTTCACCTATTTAGGAGTACGTAATGCCAGGTTTTGAGATTTTTGACGAATCCGAAAAACAACAGATTAATGAAGTCATGGATAAAGGCTTTACCTTCCGTTATAACTTTGATGGTATGCGTAACAATGTGTGGAAAGCACGCGAATTAGAAAGCCTAATCTGTGAAACAATCAATGTTAAACACGCTCACTTGGTCTCAAGTGGTACAACGGCATTAACAACCGCTTTGGCTGCGGCTGGTATTGGTGCTGGCGATGAGGTCATTGTGCCACCCTTTACCTTTGTAGCCAGTGTAGAGGCCATTGTTTTAGCAGGTGCGGTGCCCATTTTTGCAGAAATTGATGAAACACTGACCCTTTCTGCCGAAGGCATTGAAGCCGCGATTACGCCTAAAACCAAAGCGGTAAACTTTGTACACATGTGTGGGTATGGTGGTCACATGGATGCCGTTAAAAAAGTATGTGACAAACACGGCTTAGTTTTATTAGAAGATGCATGCCAAGCAACAGGAGCAACCTATCACGGTCAGACTTTGGGTACTATCGGTCAAGTTGGAACCTTTTCATTTGACTCCGTAAAAACCATCTCTTGTGGTGAGGGTGGCGCAGTTTTAACCAATGATGAAACCATCTACAACAACGCACATATGTTCTCAGATCATGGTCATGACCATATCGGCATGGATCGTGGAGCAGAAGGCCATCCGATTATGGGAAGCAATTTCCGTATCTCTGAAATGAATGCCGCAGTAGGCGTAGCACAGTGGAAAAAGCTAGACCGCATTTTAGAAACACAGCGTAAAAACAAAAAAGCATTAAAAGAAGCCTTAAAGCAATACCCTGAAGTATCGTTTCGCGAACTCCCAGACGAAGCGGGAGATAATGCTGGATTCTTAAGCATTATGCTGCCAACCGAAGAGCGTGCTAAAGAGGTGAATGCCGCCTTAGCAGAGCAAGGTGTTCCTGCGGTGTTTTATTGGTATGCCAATAATTGGCACTATCTAAAAAATTGGAAACATATTCACCAAATGAAAAGTTCAGCAAAACTTCCAATCGACCTGGTTGCTGACCGTCCAGATTATACCAATGTAAAAACACCAAAATCTGACGCCATTATGAGTCGCACATTATCTATGCTAATTCAATTATCCTGGACAGAACAAGATATTCAGTCCAGAATTGACGCATTCGCAAACGTATTTAAAAAGTAGAAACTTACTGTTACCAGGAACTCAATATTTATGAAATTTCGTAATTTTAAAACTGTACCTAAGATGATTTTCGGTCGCGGTTCATTTGATCAACTAGACGATGTACTTGCTGATGAACGATCTAGCATGGATGATTTTGTTGTCTTTTTAGTTGACCAAGTGCATAAAGACAAACCTCTCGGACAGCGAATTCCTGCTACAGGAAAAGACATGGTTATCTGGTTAGATGTAACTGATGAACCTAAAACCACTTATGTCGATGCGCTTACCGTTGAAGTACAAGAATACGCGACAAAAAACCTAGACGGTCGCAACCCTGTTAGCGTTGTTGGTTTAGGTGGAGGTTCTGCTTTAGATTTAGGTAAAGCGGTTGCTTTAATGCTAACCAATGAAGGCGGTTCAGCTTCTTACCAAGGTTGGGATTTAATTGAAAACCCTGCCGTTCATCATATTGGTATTCCAACCATTTCTGGAACAGGGGCAGAGGCTTCTCGTACCACAGTACTCACCGGGCCTGATAAAAAATTGGGGATGAACTCGGATTACACGGTTTACGATCAAATCATTATGGATCCAGACCTAATCCAAGGTGTTCCAAAAGACCAGTGGTTCTATACTGGGATGGATTGTTATATCCACAACATTGAAGCACTTAACGGTACTTACATTAATGAATTTGCTCGTGCCTTTGGTGAAAAATCTTTAGACCTTTGTAATCAAGTTTTCTTACAAGATCATCCAGATTCAGACGAAAAGTTAATGATGGCATCTTACATGGGTGGACAAAGTATTGCCTACAGCCAAGTAGGTGCCTGTCATGCACTGTCTTACGGTTTATCTTATGTCATGGGTTATCACCACGGTATTGGTAACTGTATTGCATTTGATGTATTGGATGATTTCTATCCAGAAGGCGTTAAAGTCTTCCGTGAGATGATGAAAAAGCACAATATCACGCTACCAAAAGGCATTACCAAAGATCTTTCAGAAGCTGATATGGACAAAATGATTCGTACCGCGTCTGGTTTAGCACCGCTTTGGGAAAATGTTTACGGACCTAGTTGGCAAGAGAAAGTGACGCCGGAGTTGTTACGCGACCTATACTCCAAAATGTAATTTTGGTTTGCCACTTTTTGGTTTTGGCGTTGTTGTTGAATCGGTCATTGAGTAAACTCAACTCCCTCATCAACGCCTAGCCAAACCTCAAAAATTGGCAACCAAAAGTTATATCTAGTTCAATTTACAATTCACTCATCTAACAAAAAGCCTTTCACTATGAATACTTATGTTTTTATCCCTGCTCGTTATGGTTCTTCTCGTTTACCAGGTAAGCCTTTAAAGTTAATTGATGGCAAACCTATGATTCAGCATGTCTATGAACGCATTTCTAAAGCGCAGGGGTTGGCTGGGGTTTATATTGCAACAGATGACGAACGTATTAAAGAAGTGGTGGAAGCTTTTGGTGGTAAGGTGGTTATGACACCTGTAGAAGCCGCTTCGGGTACTGACCGTATTGCCGCTGCCGCCAAAGCGATTGGTTTGGTGGATGACGATTTAATTGTTAATGTACAAGGTGATCAACCTCTGGTTCACCCACAATCCATTGAAGATGTTATTGCACCGTTCTTAGCTGAAGACTACGATAAAAGCTTTGAAATGAGCACATTGTCATTCAAAATCATTAATGAAGCTGAAATCACCAATCCAAAAGATGTCAAGCTGGTGACAGATATTAATGGCTTTGCTTTGTATTTTTCTCGCGCCACCATTCCGCATGGCCGTGATTATTGGGACCATGACAGCTTTAAGCATTTAGGCGTTTACGCTTATACCAAACGTTTTGTTGATACGTTCAATGCGTTACCAATGGGCACCCTCGAAGACATTGAAAAACTAGAACAACTTAGAGCATTGGAGTATGGTCACAAAATCAAAGTTGTGCAAAGCAAATACGACTCACCAGAAGTAGACTTACCTGGCGATATTGCCATTATGGAAGCGTTATTACAGGCGGGACATTAAGCTACCAGGCCTGGTAGCTTAAAACGCATACTTGGATTTTTGAATGCAAATTTACCAAATTCTCATTCGTCTTTTAAGCCCTATTTTATGGCTTGTCATTGCGCGTGAAGCCATAAAAAGCAAAGGTAATTTGCCCTTTTTTTTTCAGAAGGTGGGGTTACACTTCCCTAACTTAAACCACTCTACCAAGCCTATTTGGATTCATTGCGCCTCTATTGGTGAGGTAAAAGCCGCAGAACCTTTAATTAAAGCATTAAAAGCCAATCACACTCTTCTTATTACAACCAACACCGCAACCAGCAAGCCATTGGTCACCGAGCTGTTTGGTCAAAATGTTACGCACTGTTACTTACCCTTTGACTGGCCATTTGCTTTAAACCGTTTTATCAAAAAATATCAGCCTACTCGGCTATGGGTCATGGAAACGGAAATCTGGCCTAATTTATTTCGTGTAGCGAGCAAAAACCGTATTGAACTATGTATCTTAAATGGTCGTTTAACGCAAAAAACATTTAGCAGCCCTAAATGGTTACAAGCGGCTTACAAAAGCAGCTTACAACAAGTTGATAAAGTGATTACACGCACCAATCAAGATGCTGAATTATTTATAAAACTAGGTGCCAACCCAGACAAGGTGATTGTTTTAGGCAATCTTAAATATTCTGCTCAGCCCGAAGCTCAGCAACAAATACGACCCATTCAAAGGGATTTTTTGCTTGCTGCTTCCACTCATGCCGATGAAGAATTACACATTACCCAGGTCTGGCTAGAGCTAAAAAGGCCAGAACTTCTGGTTATCGTACCCAGACATCCTAAACGCAGTACAAGCATTCAAAAACAACTTAAATTTTTAGGCACATCATTGCTTATTGCCTCAAAAGGTCAACAGCCTAATGAAACAACAAAAGTATTTTTAGACGACCGCATCGGTAAACTTCTTCCACTTTATGCCTATGCTAAGCTTGTCATTATGGGTGGCAGTTTTGTACCAAAAGGTGGGCATAATATTCTTGAACCAGCCGCCTTTAAAAAGGCCATATTAACAGGCCTGGATAGTCGAGATTTTGAAGATGAGATGCAAATATTAAAGGGCAATCAAGGCATACTTCAAGTTGAAGACTATAAACAGCTTAAAGCCAAAATTAAAGAGCTACTAGAACATCCTGACAAAGCAGAAACATTTGGCGAAAATGCCTTTACAGCCATTCAAAAACAACGCAATACATTAAAAAACTATCTAAAAGCACTTAAAATTCAATAAAATTTACTGAAACATCGTTAACAACTTGAATATTCGTATTCATGTTTATGAGATTTAAGGTAAAATAACCCCTTACCTTTGAAATTTATGGGATAGAAAAAGATTATGGCTCGCGTCACAGTAGAAGATTGTTTAACTCAAGTAGAAAACCGCTTTGAACTTGTAATTTTAAGTGCAAAACGTGCCCGTCAATTAGCGAACGGAGCAGAACCAACTTTAGATTGGGACAAAGATAAGCCAACGGTTATGGCTTTACGTGAATTAGCAGAAAACACCATTGATGGTGAAGTGGTTATGGCTGACCCTGATACACCACCTTATTTTAGCTAAAAAATCTTTTTGTTTAGAGTCTATTTTAACTAAAAGGTTCCCCCCCTATGTCGACACCAAATTCATTAGATGGATTAATAAAAAAGGCCTCTGCTTATCTCACTCCAGAGCAAGTTGAGCTTATTTATTCTGCCTATGAATTTGGCGCTCTTGCCCATCAAGGTCAAACTCGTAAATCGGGTGAAGACTATATCTGGCACCCTGTTGCCGTGGCAGAAATCCTAGCGGAAATTCAACTCGATAAAGAGAGTCTCATTGCAGCTATTCTGCATGATGTTATTGAAGACACACCTTATACTAAAAATGATATTGCTGATCGTTTTGGTGAAAACGTAGCCGAAATTGTAGACGGAGTTACCAAGCTCGGAAAATTGGAATTTGATAACCCACAAGAAGCTCAAGCTGAAAACTTCCGCAAAATGATTTTGGCTATGGCTCGTGACATAAGAGTTATTTTAATAAAGCTTGCCGATAGACTTCACAATATGCGTACATTGGGCGTTATGCGCCCTGATAAACAACGCAGAATTGCCCGTGAAACTCTCGATATTTATGCACCAATAGCTGGGCGTTTAGGTATTAATGCCGTGCGAATAGAGCTTGAAGATCTTGGGTTTAAGGCAATGCACCCAACGCGTTTTGCTGTTTTAGAAAATGCGGTAAAAAAGGCTAGAGGCAATCGTAAAGAAGTCATTGAACAGATTAGTGAAACATTTCATAATCGACTCACTCAAGAAAACATTCCTTGCCAAGTGATTGGGCGTGAAAAACATCTGTATAGCTTATATAAAAAAATGAAGAATAAGCACCAAAGCTTTACTGACATTTTAGATATTTTTGCATTCCGTATTATTGTTAATTCAGCTGATGATTGTTACCGCACATTAGGTACAGTACATTCAATTTACAAGCCGTTACCGGGTCGTTTCAAAGACTATATTGCCATTCCAAAGCCCAATGGTTATCAATCTCTGCATACGGCTTTATTTGGTCCTTATGGCGTACATTTGGAAGTTCAAATCCGTTCTGAAACCATGCATGAAGTCTCTGAACATGGTATTGCTGCTCACTGGCAATATAAGCAAGATAACAGTAAAAATGAAAACTCAACTTCTCATGTCGATTTACGTGCTCAAGAGTGGGTTAAAAACCTATTAGAGATTCAGCAAAGCGCCGGTAACTCATTAGACTTTTTAGAAAATGTGAAAATTGATCTGTTCCCCGATGTAATTTACGTATTCACACCTAAGGGGGACATTATTACTCTGCCTAGAGGCTCCACACCGGTTGATTTTGCCTATGCGGTTCATACCAATATCGGTCATAGTACTGTGGCTTGTCGTATTGATAAAAAATTAGTGCCTCTAAGAACCCCTTTAGAAAGTGGTAAAACCATTAATATCATAAAAGGTAGCGACCCTGAGCCCAATCCTGCATGGCTAAACTTTGTTAAAACAGCCAAGGCTCGTTCACAAATCCGTCATTACATGAAACATCAGCAAACAGGTGAAGCCATTGCGCTTGGTCAACGCATGCTAACTAAGTCTTTGCGTAACTTTAACATGGCCTATGATGGCCTAACAGATGAAATACACAGTCAGCTAATAGAAGCATTAAATATCAAAGACTGGGAAGAGCTGTTAGAAGAGCTTGGCACTGGAAACCGAATTGCGCCTTTAGTTGCTAAACAGATACACGATATTGTATTAGGTACCGAAGATGATATTAGGCCTAAAAACCTCGACACCAAAGCCGCTCTGCCTATCTCTGGTACTGAAGGTATGGTAATTCATTTTGCTAACTGCTGCCACCCTGTTCCTGGTGATGAAATTATTGGTTTTATCAGTACTGAGAAAGGGCTAGTCATTCACCGTGACTGCTGCCATAACATCAAAAATATTAAGAACCAACCTGAGAAGTGTTTAGAAGTTCAGTGGGACAAGGACGCATCGGGAACCTTCCTAGCTGAACTACAAATAGAAGCAAAAAATCAACGTGGAACCTTAGCCACCATCGCCAACGAAATTGCCAAAACTAATACCGATATCGAAAGAGTGCGTTCTGAAGATAAAGATGAAAGCTATAGTTTGATGCACTTTGTTATAAATGTAGAGAACCGAAATCACGTAGCCATGTTGCTTAAACGTTTAAAACGCCTCTCTATTGTAGAAAAAATTCAACGTTTATAATCAAGAGACCTTTGCACGATTGGTCTGAATTAAGTTAACCTACTTTTTTATCAAAAATATAACCATGTCAGTTAAACCATTTTATTAAGCTTTACTGAATAAGCTCAATCCCATCTAACATTTTTTGCTTTTTACTCTTTTCATAATACATTTCTGCATCTGCAGCCTTTGTTGTTTCTAAAGGTTATTTATGTTCATGGCTAAAGGCCTTACCAATTAGCTACATTTTTCGCCTCAATCAGAAAATTTTTCCATATTTTACTTTTGCGCCCCATTTGCACAAACGTCTCTAAAATTAAATCAACCTAGCTTGTAAGCCATTTGCTAAAATATTTTAAATATCTGATTATGTTTAAAATCACTCTAATATAAAAAAATGAATAAGGATTCCAAATGCGTGAAATCATTGCAACAGAAAATGCCCCTAAAGCAATCGGAACGTACTCTCAAGCCGTTCGTATTGGTAACACCGTTTATCTTTCTGGGCAAATTGCCTTAATTCCAGAAACCATGGAACTCAGAGAGGGTGATATTGCAGAACGTATTCACCAGGTTTTTAAAAACTTAACTGCTGTCTGTGAAGCGGCTGGTGGCACTTTGCAAGATATAGTTAAACTTAATATTTTCTTAACCGATATGAGTCATTTCGCAACCGTGAATGAAATTATGGCACAATATTTTCAACAACCTTACCCCGCACGTGCTGCAGTGGCCGTGAAACAACTGCCTAAAGATACCGATGTAGAGATGGACGGTGTGATGGAATTATCGTCATACTAAATTTCTTTATTTTAGTTGCTGATACCAAAAATCCATATTGTCTTAATATCAATAAACCTTATCACCTAGTCGTATAGCCAGTATGCTTGCAGAACACTCGTTATCCAACCTAAAAGGGGTTGGCCCAAAACAACTAGAAAAGCTCCATAAACTGGGGCTTTTTGTTGTGCAAGATTTGCTGTTTCATCTGCCTTTACGTTATCAAGACAAAACCAAGATTACCGCCATAGAAAATGCCTTAATTGGCAGTGAAGTGCTATTAGAGGGCGAAATCTTTACTCAAGCCTTAACACGCGGCAGACGTAATAGCCTTTTGGTTAAAATTCAATCTCCCCAAGGTGCTTTTTTAACATTACGTTTTTTTCATTTCCATTATCGTCAGGCACAGCAATTTACCCGTGGCAAATCCCTACGAGTATTTGGTGAAGTTCGTTCTGGGCCCAACGGTTTAGAGATGGTGCATCCAACTTATCAGTTTATTAACCCTGAAGAAGCACCTGAACTTGAAACAACCTTAACGCCCACCTATCCAACCACCGAGGGTTTAGGCCAGCTATCCTTGCTAAAGCTAATCCAGCAAGCCATAGTCTTACTTAAACAGAATCCGCTTGAAGAGCTACTTCCACAAAAACTACTGCAACAATTACAATTGCCCGATTTAAATTCGGCACTACTGACCTTGCATGAGCCGCAGCCAGATGATGATTTAATCAAAATCAAACAGTTTAACCACCCTGCGCAACAGCGTTTAATTGTGGAAGAGTTGATTTGCCAGCAAGCAGGTTTACAGCTGTTACGTCAAACCGAACAAAAACGTTATGCTCCTGCTTTGCCACCGAGCCAAGCGGCCAATGCCTTGTTAGCCAGCCTGCCGTTTGCGCTTACTCATGCGCAACAAAGCGTTTTGCAAGAAATTCAACAGGACTTGGCTTTACCGCATCCAATGCAGCGTTTAGTGCAAGGTGATGTTGGTTCAGGTAAAACCGTTATTGCCGCCTTAGCCGCTATTCAATCTGCAGAGGCAGGTTATCAAGTTGCGGTTATGGCGCCCACTGAAATTCTGGCCGAACAGCACCTTAATGCTTTTTTAGAGTGGTTAGAACCACTCGACATTCCTGTTGCCTGGTTAAATGGCCGAATGAAAGCCGCAGAAAAACGCTACCAATTAGCGCAAATAGAGTCTGGCGAAGCCAAAGTGGTGATTGGCACTCACGCCCTATTTCAAGATGCGGTTACCTTTCATCAACTAGGCTTGGTTGTGATTGATGAGCAACACCGTTTTGGTGTTCACCAACGTTTGGCTCTGCATGAAAAAGGCCAAAACCAAGATCATCACCCCCATCAACTGGTTATGACTGCTACACCAATTCCCAGAACCTTAGCCATGACCGCTTATGGTGATTTGGATATTTCCATTATTGATGAACTGCCTCCAGGGCGTAAACCCATTGAAACCGCCGTGTTAAGTAATGAAAAACGCTCAGAAGTCATGGAACACCTTTATGTGAAGTGTAAACAAGGTATTCAAGCCTATTGGGTCTGTCCATTAATAGAAGAATCCGAACTACTGCATGCACAAGCTGCAGAAGTCACCGCAACACAGTTTACCGATAACTGGCCTGATTTAAGAGTAGGCTTGGTGCACGGTCGCTTAAAAGGCGAACAAAAAGCCTTAGTGATGGAAGCGTTTAAAAATCATGAAATCGATTTACTCGTGGCCACCACCGTGATTGAAGTTGGGGTAAACGTGCCTAATTCGAGTCTAATGATTATAGAAAATGCCGAACGATTAGGGCTGGCTCAATTGCACCAATTACGTGGTCGTGTTGGCCGTGGAGACTTACAAAGCCATTGTGTTCTGCTCTATCAACCACCCTTGTCAGAAACCGGTAAAGCTCGCCTAAATATCATGCGCGATACCACCGATGGTTTTAGAATTGCCGAAGAAGACTTAAAAATACGCGGGCCTGGTGAAATTCTTGGTACCAAACAGACCGGTGGTTTACAATTTAGAATTGCGGACTTAAAACGGGATAGTCAATGGATTCCAACCGCACAAGAGTGGGCGCAACAGCTGGTTGCTGAAAACCCACAATTAGTCACCGCTTTACAAGCCCGTTGGGTCGGCAATAAAGTTGATTATCAACACGCTTAAGCCAGCTAAGTTGATGAGTTTTTTAAAAAGGTAGAGCATGTCTCAAGAGATTATTTCTAAAATTAAACGGTTAATGCAAGAGAAACAAAAGGTTTCCAGTAGCATACACACACAATTTTGGAAACCTTCCGGCTTGTTACGTCGCATCACCCCTTCTCGTAAAATCCAATCCTGGCTCAACACCCCTCAATCTTTAACGGCAAAATTAAAAGGGCTTTGCCCAAATCTACAAGTGGTGGTGTTATCCGAAAAACTTGAAATACCATTATTAAATGAATCTCAAAAACTTGGACTTCATAGAGATGAGCAGGCCTGGGTACGCTGTGTATTACTTCAATGTCATGATAAAAATTGGGTTTATGCACGAACAGTTATTCCAAATTTTCAGCCTAACAACCCTTGGTACGAACTACAAAATTTGGGTACAAAACCCTTAGGTGAAGTTTTGTTTGAAATGCCAAGCATTCAACGCTCTGCCTTTGAGTTTTCAAAAGACAAACTCAATTACTGGCCGCACCTAGTAGAGAACTTAAGCGATAACAATGCCGCCAACCAACCAGGTTTTGCAAGACGTTCTATCTTTAAACAACATCACGTACCTCTATTACTCACAGAAGTCTTTTTACCAGGCCTGGTCAACTAAAGTTCAATCATTAGAAATAGGTAAACCTGAGCTTACTTTAACGCATAGAAATGCATTTCAAGCATGAATCTAAGGCTGTATACAGGCTCCTCAAAATTGGTCGCTTCATACCATGCAACTCTAGGCTCTACCTCGGCAAATAACCAATCTTTGTACAACTGTTCTCGCCAATTCATTCCTAAAGATACCGATTCAAACGTCGATACCTGATTATCAATATTCCAATTACCATCTATAAAATACGCTCTGGCTCGATAAGGGGAAACGCTTTCAAATAGGATTCCTTTTTGGTTAACTAAAACCTCCTTATCATCACGCCACCAGGTCGCAGACGTTTGACTTCTTGCCAGCCAATCAGGGTTAAGTTTTTTATCAAAAACTTGCTGAGATTCCAATGCAAACCCTCTGGCTCGTTCTAAATACACATTTTGTGTGGTACGGCTATTTAACGATTCAGACAGTGCTTTTTTATAGCGAACTTTATACTTGATGTAAGGATTGTGCTCAATATAGTTAATAAACTTTAGACCCATATCTATGTGACTAAAAGTGTTTTCTGACAAGTTAAATAAGTAACGTCCCGCTATAGTATTTTGGCTACTATCATCAACCGCTTGTTGGGTTGTACTACTGTTTAGTTCCGAATTGCTGATACTATTGGTATTCTGTTCTTCATCCCCTTCAAAAGAGGATACTAAGACTTTCCAACGATGATTCGTTCTAGGCAAATCAATTTGAGCACGAAAGTTCATACTACTGGTAGTATGCCCATCATCATATAAAGTAAACGGAGTATAGACGATCAATCGACTGCCCTTTTGAACAGCGTTTAATTCTTCGCTGCCAAAAAACCGATCTAAGCCCTCGCCAAAACCTTGCACATAACCACCAATATAGGCCTGTGCATTGGATAATTCAGATAGATAACTCTGAATAGAACTGTTTTCTAATTTTTCTAACAAAGGCTTATCTTTTTTAGACAGCATCTCAGATTTATCTTCAGCCCAGCTGTAACTTGAGAATAATGTACTTGTAACCAGTAAAGCTTTTATAATAGTTTTTTTCACTTAAACAACCTACTGTCTGAACCCGAACTATGAGCGATAAAATTAACCAAATTCAAGCTTCTTATACCCCCTCTGAAGACAGAATACTCCTAAAAATCAAAACCATCAATGAACAGGTGTATCTAGCCTGGATTACCCGAAGATTTATGAAATTATTAATCCCGGTATTACACGGCCAACACCCTACCAGTGGAAAATCGCTTTTTGATTTAAAGAAATCACAAGAACAGCAACTAGAAAAAGAAAAAACGCAGCTACAAGGTGACTACGATAGTGCCTATCAAGTACCTGAAAACCCACAATATCCATTAGGTGAAACACCTATATTAATCGCCAAAATCACCTTTAAAGACATTTATGGTGACAATCCACAACTGGTGTTTGAACCAGAACAAGGGCAAGGCGTCGTACTACCTTATCATGCCGATTTATTAGGCCCTTTAATTAAAATTTTTTCACAAGCACTGCACTCATCAGACTGGGCTTTAGACCTAGATCCAATCCTGGAAGTACCACAAGAAACTCGACTGCAATAATTTATTACTGCCAAAAACCAAACTAACCAGGCCTGGTTGGTTCAAAAGACTATTTTTTCTTGCGCCAACCCGTTGGTCTTCCAGGCTTTATCGATGTCACACGCCTGCCTGTAAGCAACTCAATCTGAGCTTTAAACTGATCATTACCTAAAGCCATACCCTTCAAAGTCGCTTGCTCAATATCCTCAATTAACTTTACATCCAAAACATGGCCTGTAAATAAATCTCTATAAGCGCTTTGACGACGTTTCTCATCCTCACCCAATGCCAAATATAAAGGATGAGGTGTACCTAATTTAGACGACTTACCCAATGCGTTCATTTGATAACTCGACCAAGCATACTCAGATGGCTCTTTAACCATATCTGCTGTTACAGGATTCATTTCGATATAAAAATACAAATCCAATAAATAACTATCCTCCTGCACCAAACAAGACTTATAACGCCCCTCCCACAAAGTACCGCTTCTTTGATACTGATAATTAAAATAACGAACATAATGCCTGCCAACCGCCTGCATCATTTTACTGATTGCCCCCTGCTGTCTTGGAGTACACAATAAATGGATGTGATTGGTCATCAAACACCAAGCATGGATTTCAACAGCATACTTTTGAGAATACTCAATTAACCAACCCAAATACGCAACAAAATCCGCCTCTTCTCCAAACACCACCTGATATGGTTATTACCACGCTGATAAACATGTACAGGCACTCCAATGGGAGCAACACGAGCCAAACGAGCCATAAAACCTCCTAAAAACCCACTTTAATTGGGGTCAGAGTAAAGTTATTTTTAATTTAACCATAAAAATCAATATCTTATGAATTTAATTTTACTCTGACCCCAATTATTCGGGGAGGTGTTGCTAGAGCTTAAGTGAATAAAACCAAAAAAAGAAAAAAAAGGGGACGCTACCCTTTTTAGGCACAATTTAACGTGTGCGGTGGCCGCAATGTACATTTGCGTTAACGAATGTAAAGACGAGTGAAGTAGCGAAATAAATAACATGCACCCATCATAGTGCAAAACACAATAATAAGTAAATACTCTTATTAGATAGAAGCGTGTTATTGAATTAAATCCTTTAACAGGGGATGACCAAACTCGCTATGAAGTTAGCAGGCCTGGTAGCTTTTAACTGGCTTGTAAGATAGGTCTAGATTGCTTTATCTAATGCGATACTGATTAAAATAATCAGCCCAATCCAGTGATTTTGAATAAAGACTTTAAAGGCTAAGGCATCGTCTTTTTCATTTAATCGCATTAAATCATAGACAAACCAGATTGCCACTATGACCAGGCCTGTGTAATACACAGAACCCATGGTAAACAGATTACCTATCCAGATTAGCAGCGTAAGCATGATAAGTTGAAATAGGCCAATAATGGGTACCAGTTTGTCAGCAAATAGAATGGCGGTGGATTTTACGCCGATTTTTAAGTCGTCTTTCATATCGCCCACGGCGTAGGCGGTGTCGTATATAAGAGACCAGATCATAGTGGCGGCAAAGATAGGCCATACCTGCCACGGCACGTCATTTTGTACGGCGGCAAAGGCCATGGGTATTGCCCAGGCAAACGCCGCACCTAAAAAGGCTTGCGGCCAGTAGGTATGGCGTTTCATAAAAGGGTATAAAGCCGCCAGAAAAACCGCAATAAAAGAGAGATAGACGGTAAGACTGTTTAGGGTTAGAACGAATGCAAAAGCAATTAGGCACAACACGGCAAAAAAGAGCAGTGCGGCTTTGGCGGAGATTTCGCCCGTGGCTAATGGGCGATTACAGGTACGTTCCACGTGGCCATCGAAGTTTCTGTCGGCATAATCATTAATGACACAACCTGCCGAGCGCATGAGTATGGCACCAAAGATAAAGACAAACAGTAAATACGCTGAAGGCATGCCGTCTGAAGCCAACCATAATGCCCACAATGCAGGCCAAAGCACAAGGTAGATACCCACAGGCCTGTCTAACCGTGTTAAGGAGATGTAAGAACGTAATTTATGCATAAATCTGTATGGATGGCTTAGTGAGTTAAAAGAGTTTACATCGCTTAAATAACGCTACTAAGTGAGCTCAGCGATGGTTGTCATAATCTCATCATACACCGCAGGCGAGATTTCTAAATTCGCTTGTACTTGGCCTTGGCGATCAGAGTATTGCAAAAGTACTTTATTGCCGTCTTTTTCCCATGCAATGACATAACCATAGGCCAATAGTTCGGTTTGCCCAACATCTTGATGTGTAATCTGCCAGGCCTGGTCGTTCATGGCTTTTTTAAAGGGTTCGCAAAGGTTGCCTGCTATATCGCAATATTTCATCGTGTATTTGACTCTATTTTTTGGTGGGTTTTTGCCAACTTACAATGGTTAGCTGTTTAGAACGAGACAAGGTTAATTGAGCTTGTGGTGCATCTTTGGTGATGGTTGAACCTGCGCCTATGGTGGCATCATCACCAATTTGTACTGGTGCAACCAATTGAGTGTCTGAGCCTACAAACACACGGTCTCCAATAATGGTTTTGTGCTTGTTTACACCATCGTAATTACAGGTGATGGTACCAGCGCCAATATTAACCTCTTGCCCCATATCGGTATCGCCCACATAGCTTAGGTGGTTAATTTTTGAACCTTCGCCAATCTTGGCTTTTTTGGTTTCAACAAAGTTACCAATTTTGGCATTATTGGCTAATTCTGTGCCTGGACGCAAACGAGCATAAGGGCCAATAATACAATCTTCACCAACAATGCAGTCTTCTAAATGACTAAAAGGGTGAATAACCGTATTGTCAGCAATAGTGACATTTTTAAGAATACAGTTTGCGCCAATCTCGACGTTTTCGCCTAAACGTACCAGGCCTGCTAGGATGACATTGGCATCAATCTGTACATCTTTGGCTGTTTCAACTGTTCCACGTATATCGATTCGATTGGCATCAATTAAGGTTACCCCTTTTACCATCAATTCATCGGCGAGTAATCTTTGATAGGCACGTTCTAGACCTTGAAGTTGGCGTTTATCGTTTACGCCTAATACTTCTAGTTCATTGGCGGGTTGGGTGGTTTGTACTTTGAAACCATCGTTGACTGCCATAGCGATAATATCGGTTAGGTAGTATTCGCCCTGTGCATTACTGTTGTCTAAGGAAGACAACCATTTTTTAAGCTGAGCGCCCTTAACTGCCATGATACCTGTGTTGACTTCTTTAATAGCCAGTTGTTCTGGGTTGGCATCTTTTTGTTCTACAATTGCTTGCACGGAACTGTGTTGATCACGAACAATACGACCATAGCCTGTGGACTCTTCAAGCGTAATGGTAAGCAGTGCTAAAGGGTTGGTATCATCTACCAGAGAAAGTAAGTCTGTTAAGGTACTCTCAGTTGTTAGCGGAACATCACCGTAAAGAATTAATACGGTATCATCCGCATTATAAAATTCATCTGCCATTACGACTGCGTGGCCTGTGCCTAATTGCTGTTCTTGCATTGCAAAAACAAGGTTATTGCCCGATACCGAAGATTGAACCGATTCTGCACCATGGCCAATAACTGTAATTATCTCATCACAATGGAGCTGTTGTGCGGTATCAATAACATGCTGTAATAATGCTTTATCAGCCAAAGGCTGCAAAACCTTAGGTAACTTAGAACGCATACGAGTGCCTTTACCCGCAGCAAGAATTACAACTTTAAGAGCCATATAAATTCCTAGTTAACAATTCATATACAAATAGAAACATAATGTATCTATTAATATAGAAACTATACATAAATGAAATACGCCTATCGAGTTTGTTTAGATTGATTACCAATCAAGGTCGAGGCGGAATAAGTGAGTGTAGTTTACTACACGACTCGTTTCCAACGAAGAGATTGATAGTAAGCAACTAAACAAAACGATAGGCGAAAAAAAAGCGGCTATAGCCGCTTTTCTCTTTAGGGTAACAGTTAAGCCAACCCAGTTTTATGCAAACGATCACGAAGTTTGGTAACCGCTTGAATTTGAGCTACGGCTTCAGCCAACTCAACCTGAGCTCTTGCGATATCAGTTTCAGTTTTAGCTGAGTCCATTGCTTCTTCAGCACGCTGTTTAGCAGCATTAGCTTCAGCTTCATCAATATCAGCAGCACGAATTGCTGTATCTGCAAGAACAGTTACAACACTTGGCTGGATTTCAATGATACCACCGCTGATGTAGAAGTGATCTTCTTCATCGCCGCTTACAACACGTACTGTTCCAGGCTTCAAAGAGCTTAGAAACTGGGTGTGGTGAGGCATAATACCAACCTCACCGTCGGCAGCCTGTGCAAAAAGCATCTCTGCTTTACCAGAAAATAGTTCACCTTCTGCACTTACAATATCTACTTGCATTGAGACTGCCATAACAAATTACCCTTTATATTTCTTAGCGTTTTCTAGAACTTCGTCAATGTCACCAGCATACATAAATGCTTGCTCAGCAACGTCGTCTAGTTCACCAGAAATAATCATTTTGAAACCACGGATAGTTTCTTTTAATGGTACATAACGCCCATCTTCACCAGTGAATACTTTAGCTACGAAGTATGGCTGTGAGAAGAAACGCTGCATTTTACGTGCACGTGCTACTAACGCACGGTCTTCTTCTGAAAGCTCATCCATACCTAAGATAGCGATGATGTCTTTTAACTCTTTATAACGCTGAAGAGTCTGCTGTACACCACGTGCTACATCATAGTGCTCTTGACCAACTACTAGAGGGTCAAGCTGACGTGAAGTTGAATCCAGTGGATCGATTGCAGGATAAATACCTGTTTCAGCGATAGCACGGTTCAATACAACAGTCGCATCTAAGTGAGCAAATGTAGTAGCAGGAGCTGGATCTGTTAAATCATCCGCAGGTACATATACCGCTTGGATAGATGTGATAGAACCTGTCTTAGTTGATGTGATACGCTCTTGTACCTGACCCATCTCTTGTGTAAGAGTTGGCTGGTAACCTACCGCAGATGGTAAACGACCTAACAATGCAGATACTTCAGTACCAGCAAGTGTATAACGGTAGATGTTATCTACGAAGAACAGGATATCACGACCTTCATCACGGAAGTATTCAGCCATTGTTAAACCTGTTAGGGCAACACGTAAACGGTTTCCTGGAGGCTCATTCATCTGACCATAAACTAGAGCAACTTTATCAAGTACTCCAGACTCTTCCATTTCATAATAGAAATCGTTACCTTCACGAGTACGCTCACCTACACCAGCAAATACTGAGTAACCAGAGTGTTCCATCGCGATGTTACGGATAAGTTCCATCATGTTTACAGTTTTACCAACACCAGCACCACCGAATAAACCTACTTTACCACCCTTAGCGAATGGGCAGATTAAGTCGATAACTTTAACACCAGTTTCTAGTAATTCTTCAGACGCCGCTAGCTCATCAAAAGCTGGAGCTGGGCGGTGAATTTTGCTTTTTGTATCTGTTTCTACTGGGCCCGCATTATCAATTGGGTTACCAAGAACGTCGAAGATACGACCTAGTGTTGCTTTACCAACTGGAACCGAAATTGGCGCACCAGTATTAGTAACAGCCATGCTACGCTTCAAACCATCAGATGAACCCATTGCGATTGCACGCACTTTGTTGTCACCGATTTGCTGTTGTACTTCAAGAGTTAAATCTTGTCCGTCAACAGTTAACGCGTCATAGATATTAGGTAAATCAGCACCTTTAAATTCGACGTCGATAACCGCGCCGATAATTTGTACTATTTGTCCACTCATAATCTTTAACCTTTTATTGAAACTTTCAAACTTATACAGCTGCTGAACCAGCAACAATTTCTGAAATTTCAGCAGTGATTGCAGCTTGACGTGCCTTGTTGTAAGACAGTTTCAAATCACTAATCATTTCACCTGCGTTGTCTGTTGCATTTTTCATGGCAATCATACGAGCACTTTGCTCACAAGATGCGTTTTCTACAACAGCCCCAAACACGGTGGCTTCGATATAACGACGCATTAGTAAATCTAATGCTGTGTTCGCGTCAGGTTCATATAAGTAATCCCAACGAGAATCGTCTGTTTTTTCTTCAGCCTGCAAAGGAACTATCTGTTGTACAGTTGGTTGCTGGGTCATAGTGTTAACAAAAGTGTTAGAAGCTAAATAAACTTCATCAATATCACCTTCATCAAACTTGTCTAAAACAACTTTAATTGTACCTACTAAGTCCTCAATGTGCGGAGTGTCACCTAAGTCAGAAACTGTAGCAACCACATTACCACCGTAAGAACGGAAGAATGTTTGCGCTTTGTTACCAACTAAAGCAAGTTCAACCTCTACACCTTGTTCATTCCAAGCTTTAAGCTTAGGAAGAATTGCACGGAATAAGTTTGAGTTTAAACCACCACATAGTCCTCGATCAGAAGAGATGACCACTAAACCTACACGTTTTACAGTTTCACGCTCTTGAGTATAAGGATGCTTATACTCAGGGTGTGCACCTGCTACGTGAGTAATGACTCTCTTCACTTTATCGACGTATGGTTTTGTCGCTTCCATGCGGGCCTGAGCCTTACGCATTTTAGACGCCGCAACCATTTCCATGGCTTTAGTGATTTTTTTGGTATTTGTTACGGACTTAATTTTTGCCCGTATTTCTTTACTACCGCCTGCCATGGCCTACTCCTTAATTAGTAAACGCCGTTAGCCTTGAATGATTCTACGCATGCTTTAACAGCATCAACGATGTCACCATTCCAGTCACCCTTCTCATTGATTTGGGCAGCTAATTCAGCATTTGCAGAGTTCAAGTGAGCATGTAGAGCAGCTTCAAAGTCTAATACTTTATCTACTTCTACATCATCTAAGTAGCCTTCATTAGCAGCGTACAAAGAGATAGCCATTTCTGCGATAGTTAATGGAGAGTATTGCTTCTGCTTCATTAGCTCAGTAACACGCTTACCGCGCTCTAACTGTGCTTTAGTTGCAGCATCAAGATCCGATGCAAACTGAGCAAACGCCGCTAATTCACGGTATTGTGCTAAGTCAAGACGGATACCACCACCTAACTTCTTGATTGCTTTAGTTTGTGCAGCACCACCAACACGTGATACAGATAAACCAGCGTTAACCGCAGGACGGATACCCTGAGAGAACAATCCTGTCTCTAGGAAAATCTGACCATCAGTAATCGAGATTACGTTAGTTGGTACGAATGCAGATACGTCACCAGCTTGTGTTTCAATAATTGGTAGAGCAGTTAAAGAACCAGTCTTACCTTTTACTTCACCGTTTGTGAACTTCTCAACATAGTCAGCAGATACACGAGCAGCACGCTCAAGTAAACGAGAATGTAGATAGAAGATGTCACCAGGGAATGCTTCACGACCTGGTGGACGACGAAGTAGTAATGAAATCTGACGGTATGACTGGGCTTGCTTAGTTAAATCATCATAGATGATTAACGCATCTTCACCACGGTCACGGTAGTATTCACCCATAGCACAACCAGCAAAAGCAGCTAGGTACTGCAGAGCAGCAGGGTCAGAAGCGTTAGCAGAAACGATAACTGTGTTATCCATTGCGCCGTATTCTTCTAATTTACGTGCTACGTTAGCAACTGTAGAAGCTTTTTGCCCCATTGCTACGTAAATACATTTAACACCAGTGTCTTTCTGAGAGATGATTGCATCGATAGCGATTGCAGTCTTACCAGTCTGACGGTCACCGATGATTAACTCACGCTGACCACGGCCAACAGGAATCATTGAATCGATAGACTTAATACCAGTCATCATTGGCTCGTCAACAGATTGACGATCGATTACACCTGGAGCGATACGCTCGATAGGTGATGTTACTTTAGTTTCAATAGGACCTTTACCGTCTACTGGACGACCTAAACCGTCAACTACGCGACCGTTCATTTCTGGACCTACTGGTACTTCTAAGATGCGACCAGTACAAGTTACTTTAGCACCTTCTGAGATGTGCTCATATTCACCAAGTACAACAACACCAACAGAATCTGACTCTAAGTTTAGAGCCATACCGAATGTGTTTTCGTCGAACTGAACCATCTCACCATACATTACGTCTGAGACACCGTGAACAAGTGCGATACCATCAGCGATGCTAACGACTGTTCCTTCGCTGCCAGACTCAGCTGCACCGTCAAAACCTTTAATACGGTCTTTGATTAGGTTGCTGATTTCAGAGGCATTCAATTGCATGTTTGTTCCTCTCCATTATTGGGCGATTGCTGCGCCAAGTTTGTTAAGTTGTGTAACCGCTGAACCATCTACAGTCCAATCGCCTACTTTAATCTTAATTCCGCCGATCAATGAAGCATCTTCTTCATATGTAATTTCTACATCGGCATCAAACTTAGCATTTAATGCAGCACTTAATTTTTTCTTCTGCTCAACCGTAGTTGTGCGTGCTGAAATAACCGTTGCTCTAACGCGTTTTTCTGCTTCTGCTTTTAAAGTTTCAAAAACTTCAGAAACATCTGTCAGTGCGCCAAGGCGTTTATTTTCAGCCATAGCTGTAAGAAGACCTTTGCCTTCTGTAGTCAGATTGTCACCCATCACATCTGTGAATACTGAGACGATTTGATCGGCTGAGTATGCTGGGTTTTTTATCATAGCTGCCATTGCTTCATCTCGAGAGATGGTTGCTAGGTTCGCTAGTTCTTCTGACCATACATCTAAGTTATTCGCTTCTTGAGAAAGTGCGAATACCGCTTCTGCGTAAGGTCGTGCAATTGTCATTAATTGTGCCATAGAGTTTCCTTAGATTGATTTAACCAAGGTTTCAAGCATGTCGTTATGTGTTGCAGCGTCAACTTCTTTCTTAAGAATTTCCTCTGCACCAGATATTGCGATTGAAGCCACTTCTTTACGAAGACCTTCACGCGCACGACTAACTTCTTGCTCTATTTCTGCTTGGGCTGAAGCTTTAATACGGTCTGCTTCTTCCGCGGCTTTTACTTTCGCATCTTCTACGATTTCAGAACCACGCTTTTCAGCTTGACTTAGTACGTTTTGAGCTTGTGTTTTAGCGTCTTTAAGCACTTCTTTTGCTTTTTGTTCCGCTAATTCAAGTTCATGCTTACCTTTCTCTGCAGCAGAAAGTCCGTCAGCAATTTTTTTCTGACGATCTTCCATTAGCTTAGACAGTGGTGCCCACAGCACTTTGTTCACAAACCAGATTAATAGCACAAATGCGATCATCTGGATGAGAAGCGTTGCGTTAATACTCACAGTGGTTACCTCGCCATTCGTTATTTATAAAATACTAGATACAGTCCGGTGGGATTAAGCACCAAGAGCTGCAGTCATCGCACCAACGAATGGGTTAGCAAATAAGAACCACATTGCGAAAGCTAGGATGATGAATGGGAAAGATTCCATCAGACCAGCGAAGATGAACATGTTAGTCATTAATGCTGGACGCATTTCTGGCTGACGTGCAATACCTTCAAGAGTTTTAGAACAGATAAGACCCCAACCAATAGCTGAACCTAGACCGGCAGCAGCCAAAATTACACCTACACCAATAGCAGTTGCAGCATAGATATCAGCAATCATAGTAGCAGTTACTTCCATCGATTTTCTCCAAAGTTTAAAGTTAAAAAAATTAAAGTTAATAAAAAAGCTTTTTACCTAAGTTGTGAAACATAGGTAGGTGCGCTTAAACCCGTTTGGTGTCTAATTTTAGTAAACTAATCTTAGACACCTATTCTGTTAATTGCATTCAGGTTTGACTTAGTGACCTTCGTCGTGAGCCATTCCTAAGTAAACAATTGTTAGCACCATAAAGATAAAGGCTTGTAGCGTGATTACCAATAAGTGGAAAATCAACCAACCTAAATCAAGCAGTACTTGTAATGGCGCCCAGAATAGAGCAGCGGCACCCACTGCTAATGTTCCACCGATCAAGGCGATCAATAGGAATACGAGTTCCCCTGCGAACATGTTACCGAACAGTCGCAAAGCAAGAGAAAGTGGTTTTGAAATTTCTTCAATGAATGTCATTACGATATTTACTGGAATGAAGAACTTTCCGAAAGGGTGGAATAGGAACATCTTAGTGAAGCCCCATACACCTTTAATTTTGATGTTGTAGAACAGGATTAATGCAAATACGGTTACGGACATAGCCAGAGTTGTATTTAAATCTGTTGTTGGTACTACTTTTAGGTAGGCATGGGAATCACCCGTAACCATCTGGAATAGTAGTGGTAATAGATCAACAGGAATTAAATCCATGAAGTTCATCAACCAAACCCAAATAAAGATTGTTAATGCTAAAGGAGCAATAAGAGGATTGTGTCCTGGGAAGGCATCTCTTACGTTTGTTGCGACGAAGTCTAAAATTGACTCTACAAAGTTCTGGAACCCACCTGGCGTTCCGGTTTCTAATTGCTTACCTAGACGTGCTGCGACAAAAATAATCAGCGCACCAAGTAAAGCACTTACAACGATGGTATCTACGTTAAACGTCCAGAAACCTTCGCCAATAGTGTTGTTGGTCAAGTGATGTTGTATATACTCGACCGTACCCATTTTCTCAGCCAATGGTCTACTCCTTAATCAGTCAAACGTTGCTTACCTTTAAGATTAAAAACCTGACCAATCTGCATTATTACAAACGTTAATACAACTGGCATTGGTTCAAACCCAAAGACTTGCAACCCCAAAACAAATAACACAGCTAATAGAACAAATCTAATCACTGCACTCATATATAAAATTAGTATTCCGGCTTTTGCGTCATCTTCGGCTCGTTTGTTTGCTTTACGAAATGTAAAACTTAACATCAGCACGTTCATGACGCCCACAAAAAAACCGTAACCAGCGCCCATTGCCTGGCCTTGCGTTGCAAAAATTGCAACCATTAACAATCCAATTAACCCTTGGATTTTAATCGGTTTATCAAGACTTTTGATCATCTTGAGTCTCTTTACCTTCTTTGCTTTCTTTTTTTTCATCAGAAGGCAAATAATTAAGTCGTTTGCTTAAGGTATGGACTTTCTGAATACCGCCAATAAACCCTAAAACCGCACAACTTAAAAAGAAAATTGGCGTTGTATCAAAAATTTGGTCCAACATATAGCCAACAATAAAACCGGCTATTAACATTGACGTAAAAATCGAGCCTGCACTCATCAGTAAAAAATTCGCTGCTGGGCCTGGTGCCTCTGCGTGTGCTTGTTTTACTTTTTTGTGTTCAAAATTATCGCTCATATTCTATGGCAAACTCTGTTAATGATACTTTGTAGCTGAACTAAGTTCAAGCTAAACGGGCGCACATGATAATGTTTTATAGCCTTAAAAGCTACACTATAAAACCTTTTTCTTTACTTTTTTATCAACTAATTAGAGCAACTCACCACATAGTGTTATTTAGTCACTTTAAAACACATTATATGCTTATTTTTTTTATTACGTTATTTAACGTAAAACACTGTATTAAATATGTTTATGACAAGTAATAAGACAATTTTACCACCTACAACATGGATAATAAACGTTCAAGTTCTGACATATCTTTGTAACTGATTTCGATTTTTCCACGACCACTCTCTAGATGATTGATTTTAACTTTGGCGGACAATTTATCACCTAATTCTTGCTGATGTTGCATAACCTGCTCTATTCCAGGAATGGCTTTTTTCTTTGCCGCTTTAATCACTTTGCTAGGAACTAATACCTGTTGTGCCGCCTCTTCAATATCACGCACTGACCAGCCACGACTTATGGCTTTATCAGCTAGCTCTTTTTGTACCTTCTCAGGTAGACTAATAATGGCTCTAGCATGTCCCATACTTAGCTGACCTTCATGCAGTGCATTCTGAATATCTTTTGGAAGCTTTAGCAGTCTTAATAAGTTAGAAACTGAAGCACGAGAACGCCCTACAGCGTCCGCTACAGCTTGCTGGGTTAAATCGAATTCTTTTAATAGACGTTTTAAACCAATTGCTGTTTCAATTGGGTTTAGGTCTTCACGTTGAATGTTCTCAATGAGCGCCATAGCTAAGGTGGCCTGACTATCTGCTTGACGAATGACAACCGGTACTTTATCCAGGCCTGCTAACTTTGAAGCGCGCCAACGTCTTTCACCCGCAATAATTTCATATTTATCAGTACCCACTGGACGAACAATAATGGGCTGGACAACACCTTGCACTTTAATAGAGTCTGCAAGCTCTTGAAGCATTGTTTCTTCAAACTGCTGTCGAGGCTGATATTGACCAGGTTGTAGCTGATCAACCAATAATTTTTCAACACGTAAGTCTGAACTGCTGTTTTCTGATTTTTGCTTTGCGCCAATCATTGCATGTATGCCGCGGGTTCCCATTCCTGAACGTTTTTTAGCCACGAATATTCCTACCTTATTCCAACAAGTTTATATTTGGGTTTTACGAATTAATTCATTTGCCAAAGCAAGGTATGCAATGGCTCCATTTGATGCTGCGTCATAATCTAAAATAGATTCACCATAACTTGGTGCCTCAGCCAAACGTACATTCCGCGGAATAATGGTTTGTAACACCTTCATTCCAAAGTGTGCCACCAATTCATTAGAGACGTCATTAGCCAAATTGTTTCTGCGGTCATGCATGGTTCTTAACAAACCATCAATATGCAAAGCACTATTAAGTTGGCTTTGAATGGTATCAATAGTATCCATTAGGGCAGACAAACCTTCTAATGCAAAGAATTCACACTGTACTGGCACTAAGATCCCATCTGCAGCGGTTAATGAGTTAAGCGTGAGCATATTTAATGTTGGCGGACAGTCGATAATAATAACATCGTAATTAGCACGAACTTTTTTCAGGGCTTTACGCAAGCGTTTTGGTCCCATATCTTCTTCTAAAAGCGTGACTTCCGCTGCGGTTAAATCGCCATTAGCGGGGATTAAATCAACATTAGCTTGTTCAACATGAACAATGGCCGCTTTAGCCTTAATTTCACCTACTAACACTTCAAATATCGAGGCGTTTAACTGCTCTTTATCAACCCCAATGGCGACCGTTGCATTACCCTGAGGATCTAAATCAATTAACAGAACTTTTTTGCCTAAACGACCTAAAGCTGCGGCTAAATTAACACTGGTTGTGGTTTTACCCACGCCGCCTTTTTGATTTGCAACTGCAATGACTCTTCCCACGCTGGTTTTGCCTCTAATCTAATATGTGGATTAACTTTGGTTTGTTTCCGATTGTTTAGAACCTTTGACTAACATTCGCTCTGCATTTAGCATTGGAACATTCAATTCAATCACTTCTTCTATTTTAACCAGGCCTGGTAGCTTGGTTAAATCTTCAAATTCTTTCTGAGCTTTCATTGCTAGCCAAAACCTACCTTCAGGAATCAAATGATGTGTCCATTCAAGCATATCTTGCATGGATGCAAAGGCTCTTGAAATTACGGCATCATAAAGCGGCTCTGGGTTATATTCTTCAACTCGATGATGAATAACTTGGGTATTCACTAAACCTAGCTCTGCTTTTGCTTGAATCAAAAAACGGGTTTTTTTGCTATTACTGTCGAGTAAATCTATCTGTTTTTCAGGAAAGCAAATCGCTAAGGGAATCCCTGGAATGCCACCGCCAGTACCTACATCAATGATACGATTAACATCAATATAAGGCACAACCGCAAGACTGTCTAACAAGTGCTTAACCAGCATCTCTTCTGGATCACGAATAGCCGTTAAGTTGTACACCTTATTCCACTTTTGTAGTAAGGTCAAATAGGCCATTAATTTATCAACTTGTTCAGCAGATAAATCTAGCTGTAATGAGGTTATACCCGCAATTAATTGTGTTTTTAATTGTTCCATCTGCTTGCTCAAGCTGAGTGCTTTTGTGAACGGAATTTTTTGATTTCAATAAGCAGAATTGAAATGGCCGCTGGTGTAATTCCTTGAATACGTCCTGCCATACCTAGATTTTCTGGGCTATGGTCACGTAATTTTTGCTTAACTTCATTAGACAAGCCTGATATTTTATCCAAATCCAAGTCTGCAGGAATTTTTACCGATTCCGAACGCTTCATTTTATCAATCTGCTGTATTTGACGATCAATATAACCCGAGTATTTCGCCTCGATTTCAATTTGATCCACTACCGCAGCATCGTCAACACCATGACCAAATGCCTCTAATGTGGCTAACGCCTTATATTCCACGTTTGGTCGTTTAAGCAAATCAAATAGCGTTTGCTCTTTACTTAAAGGCAAGTTCATCAACTCTTCGGCTTTTTTGGCTTCGGCATGTGCTGGAAAAATCCACGTGTCTTTTAAACGAGCCACTTCTTGCTCTAAACTTTCTAGCTTGTTTTGGTAAGCAGCCCAACGCACATCATCCACCAAGCCCATTTCTCTGGCTACTGGCGTTAAACGTTGATCCGCATTATCTTCACGCAACATCAAACGGTACTCAGCACGAGAAGTAAACATGCGGTAAGGCTCGGTTGTACCCATTGTGATTAAATCATCAACCAATACACCTAAATAGGCCTCGTCACGACGTGGATACCATTGATCTTTTGATTGCGCTCGACGTGCGGCATTAATTCCCGCCAGCAAGCCTTGAGCAGCGGCCTCTTCATACCCCGTAGTACCGTTGATTTGCCCTGCAAAATAAAGCCCCGAAATCGCTTGTGTTTCAAGAGTGGCTTTTAAACCACGCGGATCAAAATAATCGTATTCTATGGCATAACCAGGGCGCATGATTTTTGCGTTTTCTAGCCCAGCCATTGAGTGCACAATTTGTAACTGCGTTTCAAATGGCAAACTGGTTGAAATCCCATTTGGATAAAGTTCATTGGTGGTTAAACCTTCAGGCTCAATAAAGACTTGGTGCTTATCTTTATCGGCAAAACGCATGACCTTGTCTTCAATAGATGGGCAGTAACGTGGCCCAACGCTGTCTATTTCACCTTGGTCTGAATACATCGGCGATTTATCCAGCGAGGCCATAATAGCATCATGAGTTTTTGTATTTGTGTAGGTGATGTAACAAGGCACTTGCTGTGGATGCATTGATGCCTTACCCATATAGGAAAAGACAGGAACAGGGTTATCGCCATGCTGAATTTGCATCGCATCAAAGTTCACCGTACGTGCATCAATTCTTGGTGGCGTACCTGTTTTTAAACGGCCTACCGGCAGGTTCATTTCTCGTAAACGTTCAGCTAAACGGTTTGCTGGCTCATCTCCAGCTCGTCCACCTTGGTAGTTTTGTAATCCAATATGAATACGACCTGCTAAAAACGTACCAACCGTTAAGACAACTTGACTAGCGTAAAAGTTCAACCCCATTTTGGTAACGACACCACAAACGGCTTCACCTTCTAAGATAATGTCTTCTACTGGCTGTTGAAATATTGTGAGGTTTTCTTGGTTTTCTAAACGGGTACGAATGGCTTGACGATAAAGCACACGGTCAGCCTGAGCACGGGTTGCTCTAACGGCAGGCCCTTTTGAGGCATTAAGAATACGAAATTGAATTCCAGCTTCGTCAATGGCAATCCCCATTGCACCACCCATGGCATCAATCTCTTTTACCAAATGACCTTTACCAATACCGCCAATGGCTGGATTACAAGACATCTGCCCAAGCGTATCAATATTATGAGTAAGCAATAGAGTCTGTAGACCCATTCGTGCAGAAGCTAATGCCGCCTCAGTCCCTGCATGACCGCCACCAACAACAATTACATCATATTTTGAATCTTCAGAACTCATAACTCACCTTTAAACAAAGCCTCTCAAAGCAAGCGCTTTATTCAAACAACAGACCTTGGACTAGAAAATCTTAGCTGTTTTAGCCCGACCACTAAACCTATCGTTTTTAATTAATAAAATAGCCAAACATTTTACCATAAGAATCAGCAATTTGCGTATCTTAGCTAACCAGTTCATACAACCTTAAATAGGTGATTAATTCGGAAATCATTACTGCAAAACTACAACCTATTTGTAACAAAGTTGTTGATATATCAAAACTTAAGAATCAATAAGCAATAGTCTTGAGCCTAATTTAAATGATAAGATTATTACACAACAATTAACGGAATCTTAAAATTTCAGTTATGTAACTTGACCAGGCCTGCTAATTTAAGGAAGCGCTGATTAGATAGCTTGGTTTCTGGGCATGCCAAATTTTCAGCATCAAGGCGTTTTTTCGTAGCGTATGTCAATACGGCAAGAAAAAACAACGGTGAGGCTGGAAATTTGGCTTAGCCCCCTTCGGGCGGGTCTTTAAGGGGGCATCTTCGTTGTTGGACTTCCTGAAAAGGGCCAACCATTGCCTGCAAAGCCCGCCTAGAATCTGCACCCTTAAAGCCCCCGCAGAATCTCAAGCTATTTAACCAGCACTTCCTTAAAGAGAGTTTATATGTTAATTAGATACTTTTTTCTATTATTAAGCTTAAGCGCAACAATCACGCTCTATGGTTGTAGCTTGCAATCGAATCGTACTATAGGTGACATACAGGCTGGAAATACATTTATTTTGATTAAAGATATTGAAATCCCTGCAAATAGCACTCGAGTTTTTATACAAAATGGACATCTAACAAGCCGCAATGGCTTTGACCACTCTGATCAACATTGCAGAATAGAAGTTAGAGACTTAAGTGAAAGCAAGCAGACCGTGCTTGCGGAAAAATTTAAAATAAATTCTGTTTCAATCGATGAAGAGATGATTGCGCAATCCAAATCAGCAACCGTTCATCTTGCGTTTAATACTGTAAAAACAGATTATTTAGCTTTTATAGATTATCTTGGTTTGAACTCACAAGAAAGACCAGAAACGATGGATTTGATTCACTTGAACCTAAAATCCAAGATTCAACCAAATGTAATGCGTTTGACTTGTGCTGGATCCTTAAGTAATGGTGACATTGCCGAAGATCCGCGCAGCTATCGACCTGACTTGAAAAGTATCAATAAAATACTTGGCAATATTGGATACATCCAAACTAGAAACTAACAGAAGGTTATCCTCTAGTGGTAACTATCAAAGTCACGCTTAACCAGTCGATACTTAGGCACATCTTTATCTAAATCATCCCAACCTTCATCTGCAATAATATCTTCATCAGGTAAGTGAGCAGGTCTGGTATTTTTGACCCATTTATAACCAAATAGAGCAGTAAAAATATTAATGATTTTTAGAAGCATCAAACACCTCTATTGACGAAGTGTTCGTGATATATCAAACTCTTCTTCAAAATTTGAACGGTATGGGTTGATATCTAAACCACCACGTCTAACATAGCGGGCATAAACTGTCAGTTTCTGTGGTTTACATACCTTTTGAATATCACAAAAAATGCGCTCCACACACTGCTCGTGAAATTCATTATGCTCTCTAAAAGAGATAATATACTGCAGTAATTTCTTGTGATCAATCTGAGCCCCTTCGTAACGAATAACAACCGAACCCCAATCTGGTTGTCCCGTTACCAAACAGTTTGATTTGAGCAAATGGCTGTTCAAAGTTTCAGAAACAACTTCGTCTCCACTAACACTGAGCAAGTTTGAATTAACTTGATAGTGGTTCACTTCAATATCCAAATCATCTAGATTTGTACCGGGCAGCTTACCAATAAGCGTTTCTTCGAACTCTAGACTACGTAAATCAACAGAAACTTCTGAACCACAAGCTTTGGATAGATCCGCTATCCAGGTTGCGACAACATCCTCTTCGCTGGAAAACTTAGTACCATTGAAAGAGTTGAGGTAGAGTTTAAATGACTTAGACTCAATCAAGCACAACGAATCAGCAGGAAAAGCAAAGTCAGCGATCGCAACGATCGGCTTACCTTTTTCATTTAACCAAGATACTTCATATGCCGTCCAAATATCTAAGCCTTCAAAAGGTAACTTAGTAGAATCAATATTGAGTTCTGTACGATTCTCTTGACGTGGAATAGGAAATAACAAGGAAGCATCATATTGACTGCAATATGCAGTACTTTGCCCTAAAGAACTCTTATTTGCCGTTGAATTCACTTTAGTAGTCATAACTAGCCTGGTACATCAAAATTGCGTAAAGCCGTACGGAATGAATTAAATGGATTTAGTAAAGCATCTGCTAATATTATAGCGAAACCAATCCAATGAAAAAATGTGGGTTCTTTACCGGTTACAAAATACAAGTATGTCATCAGGCCTGTCGCTAAAATAACAGTAACTATTGCCCAAAATTGATCTAGAAGAAAAATGATAGGGCTAACATCTCCAGATTTGAACATCTCTATAAAAAGTACAACGACCGCTACGGTAACAAAAGCATAGCCAACAGTTCCTTGTAAGGTAATCTGCAGATATTCAGATACCAATAAAAAACCAATAATAAAAAGCATCCATGGTACTTTGGTAATGAAAGAAACTATTCCGCCAGATTTTATATTAACTTGACTCATATAAACTCCTTTTAAATTTTTCCATTGTACCCAATAATTATTTAAGAACGAAATGATAACTATGTAAACACATAAATAAGTAATAAAAAAAAACCCGTTTTACAATGAAGTAAAACGGGTTTTAGAATATAAGCTTGGCAATGACCTACTCTCACATGGG
>JAUUDE010000012.1 GCA_030826915.1 Thiomicrospira sp. | reverse complement strand
TTTTTGCAAGATCGGCTTCTTTTTGAGCAATCTCTTGAGTGTAAGCGATAGCACCTGAAGCCTTGATGATTGCTGTGACTTCATCGAGTAAGTTAATACCTTCAGACTCAATCGCTCTTCGGATAATCGCTTTCTCATCTTCACTACCGTTTTCTAACACATAGATTAATGGCAAGGTGGGTTTACCCTCTGCAAGGTCATCACCAATATTTTTACCAAGCTCTTCTTCATTAGCGGTGTAATCTAAAGCGTCATCAATAAGTTGGAATGCCGCGCCTAGGTGCTTGCCGTAAGCGATAAAAGCGTCTTCTAATTCTGGTTTATGGGCAAGGATTGGGCCCATCTGTGTCGCAGCTTCAAATAGCTTTGCGGTTTTACGATGAATGACTTCCATATAGCGTTCTTTGGTCGTATCCGCATCATGGCAGTTTAACAGTTGTAATACTTCACCCTCAGCAATGACATTTGTGGCTTCTGACATTACTTGCATAATTTTTATTTCACCAGGCTCTACCATCATTTCAAAAGAACGAGAATATAAGAAATCACCCACTAATACGCTGGCGGCATTGCCCCAAACTTCATTTGCCGTTTTATTGCCCCGGCGAGTATCAGATTCATCCACAACATCATCATGCAAAAGAGTTGAAGTGTGAATAAATTCAATAACAGCTGCCATTAATTGGTGGTTTGTACCTTGATAGCCACAAGCACGAGCACTTAAAAGCACCAACAAAGGACGTAAGCGTTTACCACCACTATTAATTATGTAGTGGCCAATTTGGTTAATAAGAACCACATCTGAAGATAATCTATTAAGAATAAGTTGATCAACCGCTTGGATGTCATCTTGAATTAGTGCGCGGATTTCAGTTAACGTCATGGTGTGAGATAGGCAGATTGCCTTCCAGCTATTAATAAAAAACGCTATTCTAGTATGAATAGCAGAATGACGCTAGTTTTAGAGAATGGCATAATACGATTTATTGGTTTAGCGATTGAATTTGTCTTGGTTTTTTGAAAAAAAATGGCCGAAATAACCAAGTTTTGTATTGGTGATATAGTCAATATTTTCATATTGTTACTGTAAATTTAAGCGAAATAATAGGCTTAAAAGAGAAGAATAGCAAAAAATAACCTTGTTAATGTAAAATTGTTGTAATTTATTTTGACCTTATGGGTAAATACCTATATAATTCCGCCTTCGCTGAAAAGCGGCTTATTAAAAAGAATTTAGATATCCGGGAGATATAAAATGTACGCAGTTATTAAAACCGGTGGTAAGCAGTATAGAGTTCGTGAAGGTCAAATCTTACGTATTGAATCACTAAACGCAGAAGCGGGTGATGCAATTGAATTTGACGAAGTATTGATGGTAGGTGAAGGCGCTGATGTTCAAATCGGTACGCCTGTTGTTGAAGGTGCTAAAGTTGCAGCAACTGTTGAATCAAACGGTCGTGGTAAAAAAGTGACTATCATCAAGTTCCGTCGTCGTAAGAACCGCTCTAAGACTAAGCAAGGCCACCGCCAAAACTACACTGAAGTTAAAATCGGTAAGATTTCAGCTTAAAATTTGAATCAAAACGGCTGTTATTTCTGAATAGGGGATAACACTGTTAACAAAAGGACTATACCATGGCTCATAAGAAGGCAGCAGGTAGTACTAAAAACGGTCGCGATTCTAATGCCAAGCGACTAGGTGTGAAAGCATTTGGTGGGCAGCAGGTTTCTGCAGGAAGCATTATCGTTCGTCAGCGTGGAACTAAGTTTCATGCAGGTGTAAACGTTGGTCGCGGTAAAGATGATACCTTATTTGCAAAAGCAGACGGTGAAGTAGCATTCGTCTCTAAAGGTAAGCCTCTACGTACTTACGTAACAATCGTTTCTGAATAATTTCAGACTCTTTTGTTAAAAAACGCCCCGCTTTGACGGGGCGTTTTTGTTTGTAAAAGAAATTAAAATTTCTAACGCTGTACAATAGGCATTAGTACTCTGAATGAAAAAGCTTTTTTAAATAAGCTTTGCTAAAATAATCAAATTCACAGATTTTGTAAGATGATTTTTAAAGTCACTTTATAAAAGCTTAAAAGCCGTTGTAGGCTTAGGTAAACCAAAAGGAAAAGGAAGCATTCATGCAGTTTGTAGATGAAGCAAAAATTCGCGTAGAAGCCGGCCGCGGTGGCAACGGAGTGGCGAGTTTCCGTCGTGAAAAATACATTCCTTTTGGTGGGCCAAATGGGGGTGATGGCGGTGATGGCGGTAGTGTTTACCTGTTAGCAGATATCAATCTAAACACCTTGGTTGATTTCCGTTTTACTAAAAATTATGCGGCGCAAAATGGCCAAGGCGGAATGGGGCAACAAAAAACCGGTTGTGCGGGTGAAGATCTTATTATTAAAGTACCTGTTGGTACCACTGTTTTTGATATTCATGCGGATCAGGTGATTGGTGACTTAACCGAAGATGGTCAAAAACTATTAGTTGCCGAAGGTGGTCGTCATGGCTTGGGTAATATTCACTTTAAGAGCAGTCGAAATCGTACCCCTCGTCAATTTACGCTTGGTGAAGATGGTGAAGAGAGAGAGCTACGTTTAGAACTGAAAGTCCTAGCAGATGTAGGGTTGTTAGGCCTGCCCAACGCAGGAAAATCGAGCTTGATTACTGCGGTTTCTGCTGCCCGTCCTAAAGTCGCTAATTACCCGTTTACTACGTTATATCCAAATTTGGGGGTGGTAGCTGTTTCTCCAGAAACCAGCTTTGTTATTGCCGATATTCCAGGGTTAATTGAAGGTGCAGCAGAAGGAGCAGGCCTGGGTATTCAGTTTTTAAAACACTTATCACGTACAGGCTTGTTATTGCATGTTGTGGACATAGCACCTATGGAAGGAACTGACCCTGTTGATGACATCAAAATCATCCAAAAAGAGCTTGAAAAGTACAGCGAAGAGCTGGCTGGAAAAGATCGTTGGCTAGTTTTAAATAAGACAGATTTACTTCCTGCTGAAGAAGTGGATGAGCTTTGTCAGCGTATTGTTGAAGAAACTCAATGGCAAGGTAATGTCTATCAAATCTCGGCGGTACAACGCTCCGGTACACAAAAATTAGTTAATGATATTGCTTATGCACTTGAGCAAAATCGTATTGAGGCTCAAGTTGAAGTTGAGCCAGTACGTGCGAAAGTAGATGAAGATTTTGATTTTTAGACTGGTCTGTGAACTTTAGGAAGCTTAATAGTAAATGCGACGTTCTGATTTAAAAAACACAAAATGCTGGGTTGTTAAGATTGGCAGTGCCTTATTAACGGATGATGGCCAAGGGCTTAACCGTGAAGCATTAGCGGGTTGGGTCGCTCAGATGGTTGAGCTAAAAAAACAAGGTGTGGATGTTGTTATTGTCTCTTCAGGTTCGGTTGCTGAAGGTATGAAAAGACTAGGTTGGAGTTCAAGACCAAAGTTACTAAATGAGTTACAAGCGGCCGCATCGGTTGGCCAAATGGGTTTAATTCAAGCTTATGAATCTAAATTTTCAAAATATGATATTCACACTGCACAAATTTTAATGACGCATGATGACTTGTCTAACCGTAAACGTTATTTAAATGTAAAAAGTGCGATTGAAACACTTTTAGAATATGGCGTTGTACCTATTATCAATGAAAATGATGCCGTTGTGACGGATGAAATTCGTTTTGGTGATAACGATACCTTAGCGGCTCTAACAGCCAATCTGATTTCTGCTGATGTTTTAGTGATCTTAACCGACCAAGCAGGCCTGTATAATGACAATCCGCGTGAAAATCCAAATGCTGAATTAATTTCTGAAGCTCAAGTAAGCCGCAAAGATATTGAAGCGATGGCTAGCCCAGAAGGTGGTGCTTTAGGTAAAGGTGGAATGTATACCAAAGTTATGGCGGCTAAGCGTGCTTCACGTTCTGGTTCTGCTACGCTTATCGCATCTGGACGAGAAGAGAATATCTTACCTAAATTATTCAATGGTGAAACAAAAGGGACTTTATTGGTTCCTGACCTAGAGCCTCTAACCGCACGTCAACAATGGTTAGCAGGGCACTTGCAGGTTAAAGGTACCTTGGTTTTAGATGAGGGTGCTGTGAATGTATTACAAACTTCAGGCAAAAGCTTATTACCCATTGGTGTGACATCCATGCGTGGTAATTTTCAGCGTGGCGAGATGGTGGTTTGTTATGACCAAGCAGGCCACGAAGTTGCAAGAGGTTTAATCAACTACTCTGCGCATGAAGCAAATCAAATTATGGGCAAGCCAAGTAATCAAATTGAATCTATTCTAGGGTTTATTGAGGATGAATCTTTGATTCATCGTGATAATCTTGTCCTAAGCGAGTAACCCCCACCTTTTTTATGAGCCTATGACTTTTGAGTCACTTTATTATTTAGTTGACTCTGAATAACTCCTTTAAATTATGGCATGCTGGCGTAGCCCCTTCGGGTGGGCGTTTAAGCAGGCATTCTCGTTGTTGTGAATCTTGATAAGGAAACAACCCTTACCTGCGATCCACGCCTAGAGCCAACCTACTTAAACGTCCCACATAATTTTAAAGTGGTTATTCAGAGTCGACTATTTATCTCTTATTACACCGTTTTTTTGCCTAAACACTTGAATCCTATAGATTCATCCCCATATTTTGTTGACAGATGAAGTTAGATGACTAAAATTATTAGCACTCTAAACATAAGAGTGCTAATTAATAGATTGATTGCTTTTGTTTTTGGTTAACGTATCAAAAAAAGAGCAGTTTTATAAATTGTACGACTATGAAATTTAAAAGACTTTCAGGAGAAACTTATGAACATTAAGCCATTGCAAGACCGCGTTGTTATTCGCCGTGTAGAAGAAGAAAAAGAGAGTGCAGGAGGAATTATTCTTCCTGGTTCAGCTCAAGAACAGCAAAACATCGGTGAAGTAATTGCAGTAGGTCCTGGTAAGGCATCTGACGCAGGTGCCATTATCGCAATGACAGTTAAAGTTGGCGATAAAGTTATGTTTGGTCAGTATTCAGGTCAGGAAGTGAAAGACGATGCTGGTCAACCTGTTTTGATTATGCGTGAAGAAGACATTATTGCGATTGTTGACTAATTGATTTTCAAACGTAAATTTTAAAAGTAACGACAAGATTAAATTAAGGAAGTACAAAAATGGCAAAAGACGTCAAATTTGGTTTAGATGCTCGCGAAAGAATGGTAGATGGTATTAATATTCTAGCGGATGCAGTAAAAGTCACTCTAGGGCCTAAAGGTCGTAACGTAGTATTGGAAAGATCATTTGGTTCTCCATTGGTTACTAAAGATGGTGTATCGGTTGCACGTGAAATTGAACTAGAAGAAAAGTTCATGAACATGGGTGCTCAGATGGTTAAAGAAGTTTCTTCTCAAACCAATGATGTTGCTGGTGACGGTACAACAACGGCGACTGTATTGGCACAATCTATTGTTCGTGAAGGTATGAAGTCAGTTGCGGCAGGCATGAACCCAATGGATCTTAACCGTGGTATTCACAAAGCTGTAGAAGCCGTAGTTGCAGAAATTAAAGAGATGGCTAAGCCTTGCACAACATCTGAAGCGATTGCTCAAGTTGGTACAATCTCAGCAAACTCGGATGCGGCTGTTGGTAAGATGATTGCTGAAGCAATGGAGCGCGTTTCAACTGAAGGTGTTATTACCGTTGAAGAAGGTTCTTCTTTACAAGATGAATTAGTGGTTGTTGAAGGTATGGAGTTTGACCGTGGTTACCTATCTCCTTACTTTGTGACTAATCAAGAGAAAATGATTGCCGAATTAGACAACCCATATATCTTACTTTTCGATAAGAAAATTTCTAACATCCGTGATTTATTACCAACATTGGAAGCGGTATCTAAAACAGGTCGTCCTTTATTGATTGTTGCTGAAGATGTGGATGGTGAAGCACTTGCGACATTGGTAATCAACAATATGCGTGGAATCGTAAAAGTTGCTGCGGTTAAAGCACCTGGTTTTGGTGAGCGTCGTAAAGCGATGATTCAAGATATGGCTATCTTAACTGGTGGTACGGTTATCTCTGAAGAAGTAGGCCTTTCTCTTGAGTCAGTAACTTTAGATATGCTTGGTGAAACTAAGTCAGCGGTAGTTGGTAAAGATACAACTAAGTTAATCGACGGTGCTGGTGCTAAAGAAGATATTGATGCTCGTTGTGCTCAAATCAAGTCTCAGGTAGCAAACACAACTTCTGAATACGATGCTGAAAAGCTAAACGAACGTTTAGCTAAACTTTCTGGTGGTGTCGCTGTACTTAAGCTTGGTGCTGCAACAGAGATGGAAATGAAAGAGAAAAAAGACCGTGTTGATGATGCACTTCACGCAACTCGTGCCGCTGTAGAAGAGGGTATTGTTGCAGGTGGTGGTGTTGCTCTTGTACGTGCTCTATCTAAAACTCAAGTAACCGGTGACAATGATGACCAAAATGTTGGTATTCAGATTGCAATGCGTGCAATGCAAGAACCAATGCGTCAAATTGCCGCTAACTGTGGTCTAGAAGGTTCTGTTATTGTAAACAAAGTAATGGAAGGCGAAGGTAACTACGGTTTTGACGCTGCTAAAGAAGAGTATGTTGACATGATTGAAGCTGGGATCATTGATCCGGCTAAAGTAACACGTTCTGCTCTACAAAATGCGGCTTCTGTTGCTGGTCTTGTTTTGACAACTGGTGCTGCGATTGCAGATATCCCTTCTGATGATGCTGTTGCGGCTGATGCTGGAGCAGGAATGGGAGGTATGGGCGGAATGATGTAATTTTTGTTTGAGAAAGTCATCTGCACAACCTCTGCGTTGTTGGATAAATGCTTCCGATGCTCATGTGCTACTTGCACACTCCGCTTCGGTTCATTTATCCGCCTAGCATAGGATGCAAAGAGTGACATTCTTAATTCAAAAATAATGATTTTGTTTATATCGTAAATAACCCGACTCGTTCGGGTTTTTTTGTGCCTTCTATTTATAGAAGAATGGATTGAAGTTGCTAGGGCTTTATGGCAAGTAATTGCTGTGGTAAGTTTAATCTGTTTTATATTAAGATTTTTGCGCCTCTCTCGTGCAAAGGTCTCCAACTAAAAGAGTTCTTATGAAAAATCATCCCGTTTTATATTCTTATCGACGTTGTCCTTATGCTATGCGTGCACGTATGGCGATTGTGTGTTCTGGTGTTCAGGTAGAGCAAAGAGAGATTGTGTTTTGGGATAAGCCTGAGCCTATGCTTCAAGCATCGCCAAAAGGCACCGTTCCAGTTTTAGTTTTACCAGATAACTCTGTAATAGATGAAAGCCGAGATATTATGTTTTGGGCATTGCAACAAAATAAACAAGTTGCTGAAGAATTGTTGCCTGCCTCTAATGAGCTGCAAGAACAGGTTAATGCTTGGATTGATCGAAATGATAATGAGTTTAAAGAGTGGCTTGATAAATACAAGTATGCCGACCGTTTTCCTGAAAATACGCAACAGTATTATCGCCAACAAGGTGAATCCTTTTTAAAGGAAGTTGAGGAAACGTTAGGAAATAGAGGTTATCTAGTTGAAGATAAACTGAGCGTAGCTGATATGGCACTATTTCCGTTTATACGTCAGTTTGTTAATGTGGATAAAAGTTGGTTTGCAGAGGCAGATTGTCCACAGATAAAAAATTGGTTAAGTCAGCGATTAGAGTCGCCAGTGTTTAAAGCGGTGATGAAAAATCGTCCTGTATGGCAAGAAGGGCATTTACCTCTTTGGGTTGATGAGCCGAGTTTAAGCACAAAGAATGAGTTTACTGCAAAATCATTAGGTATTAATTATGGAAAGTAATTCTTATATATTAAACATTTTTACGTTTTTAACTGGTAAATATATTTTAAATTATAATTGTATTATGGCATTGTTATAAGGACTGATTTTAGTTAACCATGCTTAGGATGTTTGATGAAACTTCAGAAATCCAATTTTGTTTTCATATTGATTATGCTTGTATTGCTGTTTGTTCTGAGCTTTTTACTCTGGCAGCGATTTGATGCTGAATTAAAGCAGTATACAGAATTACAGCACACTCTTATGCAGCATCAAGCTACTCAAACGGCTCAAGGCATAGATGTTGAAATTTCGCACATTCGCAACCAAATGTCGGCAATTAGTTTAGATGGTTCTTGGCTATCAGATATTGACCTATTTGAAAATATGCCAACAGTTCAAGAGTCTATGTTTGACCGCCTTAAGTTTTATTTCCCTAAAATGTATGCCTTTTCGATTGCATCGGAAAAAGGTGAACAATTAGGTGGAGATATAGATTTTTTTATTGGAGATAAATGTCAAGCTGACATTACCAAAGTAGCTTCTATGTATACTCCAGAGGTTCCTTATTTTAATTATGAGCCTTATATTCATGCTAAAAACGGTGCTTATCATTTTGATGTGATGATTCCTGTGTATATTGACGAAAAGAAGCTGGTTTTTTTTATCAGTTTTAAAGCTTCTTTATTGAGTAAAGTACTTTCAAATCATATTATTTCAGAACATCAAACTTACCTTGTTCGCAAAGATATTCCAGATTCGATAGAAGTGACATCTAAGCAATCAAGAGAGGGTTTAAATCGTTCGGATAGATTGGGTCCTGAAGAGCTAAAGCTTATTAAAGCCGAAGCGTTCGTTCCAAACACAAGATGGAAGGTTGTGGTGCTTGAAAATCAAGAAATTTTAAATAACTTTAGAGTTAAAAGGCTTCTGGATGCGGAAGTGATTTATGCCGTTCTTGTTGTTTTTTGGGTTTCTGTTTTATGGTTAGGGATTTTTTACGAAAATCGCCGACAAAATTTACTTTTCAAATTAAATCATCAAAATCAGCATGATGTGTTAACAGGCCTTGCAAATCGTAGGATGCTTGCTGAAGAGCTTAACTGTATGGTTGAGCAAGTGCACAAATTTAATATTTTCGGTGCGATATTATATTTGGATTTAAACGACTTTAAACAGGTAAATGATAGCAATGGCCATAAAGTTGGTGATCTTTTATTAATTGAATTCTCTAAAAGGCTGGCAGTCTTAACACGTGATGCTGATGTTATTGCTCGTGTAGGAGGGGATGAATTTGTTTTATTGCTAAAAAACTTAGGAAAATCTGAAGTTGAAGTGGCGAGTGTTGTTAATGAAGTCTTAGATAGAATGAAAGAAGAGTTGAACGATGAATACAAACTAGGTGATATAACTCTTAAATGTACACCAAGTATTGGTGTAGTTATTGTCAATGATAAGGATTTGGACGTAGATTCTTTGCTTAAACGTGCCGATAAAGATATGTATCAACATAAAAAACAGTTGAAGAAAGGTTAGAACTTATTTTTACATTCTAACTTTTTGTAATTTTTTTCTCTGTTAGTTTTTATTTTGTTTTTACTCTAAACAACATGAGTATTCCGAATAACATCATGTAAATCAGCGGTTGAACCAGGTCTGCTTTAACCAGTAGTGCATAGTGTAATATGCCCAAAAACGTGATTAAGTAAACGGCTTTATGTAGTGTTCTCCAATGTTGTTTTAAACGTCGTTGCCATCCTGCTGTGGAAGTGATGGCAAGTGGAATCAGCATTAGAAATGCCAGCATACCAATCAAAATAAACGGACGTTCAATAATATCGGCAACGGTATCTTCTAAAGAGAGTCCCATATCAAATACCATATAGGTTGCAAGGTGTAATAGTGCATAAACAAATGCGCTTAAACCTAAAACCCGTCTAACTAAATGCATGGAAAACAGCCATTTGTTCCAGTTTGGTCTTAATAACTTTTGAATTGGGCTAATGCTTAAAGTCAGCAATAAAAAATAAATGGTCCAGTCACCAGTTGTATGTTCTAAAAACTCTACTGGGTTAGCGCCTAAATCGTCATTAAATAAACGCCAAATTAATTCCCATGCAGGTAGGCTGCAAACGAGGCTAAAGAGTGTGATTTTGATAAAAATGGGCATCAGTTTTAGGTCTTGTTAAGTTTAAGATTGCGGGTTAAAAGAATTTCTTTAAATCCATGCCCTTATAGAGTCCAGCCACTTCGTCCGCATAGCCATTAAACATTAATGTTTTTTTCTTAAAGAATGAACCTAGTGGACGCTCTTTAGCTTGCGACCATCTTGGGTGTGAGACATTTGGGTTTACATTGGAATAAAATCCATACTCAGAAGGCGTCGCGACCATCCAACTGCTTAATGGCTGCTTTTCCACCAAGCGAATTTTTACAATGGATTTACTGCTTTTAAAGCCGTATTTCCAAGGCACAACCAAACGAATTGGGGCGCCGTTTTGATTGGGTAGAGCTTCGCCATATATTCCAGTCGCCATTAACGTTAAAGGATGCATGGCTTCATCCATTCGTAAGCCTTCTCGGTATGGCCAATCTAATATTCTAAAACGCTGGCCTGGTAGGTTTTTGGTATCTTCAATACTTACAAACTCAACGTATTTGGCTTTACTGTTTGGTTCCACTTTTTTAAGCAGTTTTGACAGAGGAAAACCAATCCAAGGGACAACCATTGACCAACCCTCAACACAGCGAAAACGGTATATTCGTTCTTCCTGTTCTATCTTTAGCAAATCGTCCATATCAAACGTTTGTGGTTTTGCACATTCTCCCTCAATGACAACTTGCCAATTATCGGTTTTTAGACGATCTGCATTACGAAAAGGGTCTTCCTTTGACGTCCCGAGTTCATAAAAGTTGTTGTAATGCAGTGCGTGTTCTGGGTCCGTCAGTTTCAAGTCTGGTTGATAGTTCTTGTTTTTGGTGAAATCGAAAGCTTCAGCCAAAAATGGCGTACCAAGTAGGCCTGCTGCAGTCATACCTTTAACAAATTGTCTTCGATTAAGATATAAGTTTTGATCAGTAACATGGTTTTCAGTTAATTTCATAATTGTAATATCCGCGTTAAGTATTTCTTTAAAAGACCTTTTAGAATGCAAAAACTTTCAAATTAAATCGATTATAACAGCCAAAAGCTTTAATTAACCCTAAGGATACTTGTAAAATAACATGCATTAATTGAAAAAATGATGCAGAGTATAGGTTATGGAAAAAGTAAAAGTTGGAATTGTTGGTGGTACAGGTTATACGGGTGTTGAGTTATTACGTTTATTAGCCAACCACCCAAAAGCGGATGTTATAGCCATTACCTCTCGCAGTGAGGCGGGGATGCCTGTCGCAGAGATGTTTCCAAATTTACGTGGCTTTTATGACTTAGCTTTCTCAGAACCTAATTTTGATGTTTTAAAATCATGTAATGTAGTTTTTTTTGCTACTCCACATGGTGTAGCAATGAGTATGACACCAGAGTTGATTGAAGCTGGTGTGAAGGTAATTGATCTAGCTGCGGATTTCCGAATTAATGATTTGCAAGTTTGGGAGTCTTGGTACGATATGCAACACGGTTGCCCAGAAGTCATGGATGAAGTGGTTTATGGCTTGCCTGAGCTATTCCGTGAAAAAATTAAACAGGCACGCGTCATTGCAAATCCTGGATGTTATCCAACAGCCGTTCAACTGGGTTTTCAACCACTGCTTAAAGCAGGCCTGGTAGATATTGATCACTTGATTGCCGATGCAAAATCAGGTGTGAGCGGTGCAGGACGTGGCGCAAAAGTAGGTTCTTTGGCGGCTGAAACAAGCGAAGGTTTTAAAGCTTATGGTGTTGCAGGACATCGTCATCTACCTGAGATTACTCAAGGTTTAGATTTAATGGCTGATGCTAAAGTCAATTTAACTTTTGTACCACATCTCATTCCAACTATTCGTGGAATTGAAGCGACCTTATACGGGAAATTGACTAAAAATGTTTCACAAGAAGAGTTGCAAGCGCTTTTTGAAACCACCTATGCTGAGGAACCATTTGTGGATGTTATGCCCGCAAATAGCTTGCCTGATACTCGTTTGGTAAAAGGTTCAAATATGTGTCGTATGGCGGTCTATCGCCCAGTAGATGGGGATGTGGTTGTCGTAACTTCTGTAATCGATAATTTAGTAAAAGGAGCGGCAGGTCAAGCTGTTCAAAATATGAATATTATGTTTGATTTAGAAGAAGATATGGGCTTAAACCAGGTGGCCTTACTTCCTTAATTAACTCTTATGGCATTGAATAAAACTACAAAAAGAAAAATGCAGTTTTTTGTTATAATGGTTTTTTCGCTTTAATAAGAGTTTTTTGTACCTAATTCGTGCAAAATTCATATTAAATTCAGGTTAGGTTGTGTATGGATCAACAACACCAACTTCAGCTTGAAATAATAAAATAAAAAGGACGCAGAAATGTCTGATATTCCACAACCGTTAGACTTTACCGAAGCAGCGGCACAAAAAGTGAGCGGTTTAATTGAAGATGAACAAAACCCTAACTTAAAATTGCGTGTTTATATCACTGGGGGCGGTTGCTCTGGTTTTTCTTACGGTTTTACCTTTGATGAAACACAAGCTGATGACGATACGGTGGTGAGCAAAGATGGAGTTACTTTATTGGTTGACTCTATGAGTTTTCAATATTTAGTTGGTGCTAAGATTGACTATTTAGAAGACTTACAAGGTGCGCGTTTTGTGATTGAAAACCCAAATGCAACCACTACTTGTGGGTGTGGTTCTTCGTTTAGCGTATAGGGTTTTATCCTAACTCGTTTTTAAGGTTCAAAGAGAGAACCTCTTATTGTATTTAACGCCTCAGACATTTGTTTGGGGCGAAATTATTTCAGGGCAGTTTTTATGCAGTACATTCCAGGTTTAGCAGGTGTTCCAGCTACAGAGTCTAAAATTTCTTATATTGATGGTCAGAAAGGTTTATTAACCTATCGTGGCTATGATATTCAAGAGTTAGCGGAACTATCTTCTTTTGAGGAAACAACCCTGTTGCTTCTATTTGGTGATTTGCCTACTGCTGATGAACTGTCACGTTTTGATAGTCTTTTAAGAAATAACCGCCGTATTAAATACAATATTCGTCAAATAATGCAAAATTTGCCATCCACAACGCACCCTATGCATATGCTGCAGGTTGTGGTGGCGAGTTTATCGAGTTTTTACCCAAGCACGGAATATATGAAAGGGGGTTCAGAAAATCAAGATTATATTAATGATGTAACGGTAAAAATCATTGCTCATATGGGAACATTGGTTGCCAATTGGGAACATATCAGAAATGGCTATGATCCAATTGAGCCTCGTAAAGACCTTAACTACGCAGAAAACTTTTTGTATATGGTAACTGGCCAAGAGCCTGATAAAGATTGGGCACGTTTATTAGATGCTATTTTGATTTTGCACGCTGAACACACCATCAATGCATCAACTTTTACAACCATGGTAACAGGCTCTACTTTAGCCAATCCATGTGCGGTTATCTCTTCAGCGATAGCCTCGTTATCAGGGCCTTTACACGGTGGAGCAAACCAAAAAGTTATTGAGATGTTAGAGGAAATTGGTTCTCCTGAGAATGCCCGTGCATATATTGAAGACCGTTTGGCTAACAAAAAAGTTATTTGGGGTATGGGGCACCGAGAGTATAAAACAAAAGACCCTCGTGCATCCATTTTGCAAAAGCTTTCTACGGATTTATTAAAAAATAAATCGGGGGCAGGAGAACTAAGTTTAGCGTTTGAAACGGCTTTAGAAGTTGAAAAAGTCTGTGAAGAGTTGCTAGGGCATAAAGGGGTTTACCCTAATGTCGATTTCTATTCGGGCATTTTATATAAAGAGATGGGCTTTGATTCTGGTTTATTTACCCCAATCTTTGCCGTGGCTCGTTCTGCCGGTTGGATGGCGCATTGGCGTGAGCAATTGCAAAATAACAAAATCTTTAGACCAACTCAGGTGTATACGGGTGCAGGAAAAGCTTGCTATATTCCAGTTGAACAGCGTGGTCAAGGTGAAAAAGAATTGGTGTAATTGATGTGAACTGTTGTAATTATTGCATCAATGAAAAGGCCCGATGAAATTCATCGGGCCTTTTTTGTTTTGAGAACTGTAAAAGTCTCTAGCAATACTATGGATGCCAAATTCCGCCGAGTACTGCATTTCGTTCAGCACCTGTAACGGCTGAGAGTTCGATTGTTTTGTTATTGATTCGTTGTTCAGCTAACCATGCACACATCATGGCTTCAACAGCATTGGGATTAATGCCTCTGTCCTGACTACTGGCGACGGAGTGATTAGGTAAATGACTTTGTAATCTTTCTATTAAATAACCATTGTAAGCACCACCACCAACAATCCATACAGGGATTAAATCAATTTTGGATGCAATAGGGTCTATAGACTTAATTTGTTCTGCAATAGTGTGTGTGGTTAATTCACACAATGTTGCTAATAAATCTTGCGTTGAAATTTCAATACCAAGTTGCTGGATAACTGAACCAATCCAATTCATATGAAATGTATCACGCCCAGTACTTTTAGGGTGATTTGCTAAAAAATAAGGGTGTGATAAGAGTTTTTGTAAGAGAGAATTATGGATATGGCCTTTTTTTGCATGAGTACCATTAGGGTCATAACTAATGCCAAGTTCTTTTTCGCAGACTTCATCCATTAAGGCATTCCCTGGCCCTGTGTCCCATCCAGTTACAGCTGAATCAGAGCCGGTTTCAGGAAGGTAGCTAATATTGGCTATACCACCAATATTCACAACAAAAGAGGCTTGTTGTTCTGCAAACAGCGCATTATGAAACGCAGGTGCGAATGGTGCACCTTCTCCACCTAATGCCATATCATCAACCCTAAAATCGGCTACGGTGGTGATGCCAGTTTGCTTTGCAATAAAAGCAGGGTGGCCTATTTGTAGAGTCATGGGAATGTCTGGCGCATGATATATGGTTTGACCATGACTGCCAATAGCACGAATATTCTCAATGTGGATCTTTTGTGAATTTAATAAGCAATGAGTAGCTTGAATAAAACTGTCCGCTACTTGCTTGTTTAATAAGCAAAATTCTTTTAGGTGAATATTTGGGTCTTGATTTAATTTGAGAAGTGCTATTTTCAGCGTCTTGGGTAAATCAGTAGTAACAAAGTCAATCAATTCAATTTTGTTATCACTGGTATTAATCAAAGCGGCATCTACTCCATCAGCACTTGTTCCTGACATTAAACCAATGAAGTAGTTAGCTTGAGACATCTATTCAAAATTCCGTGCAAAATGAGTTTTACTGTCAATTCTGTCCAGTTGCGTTAACAGAAAATGACTTTTTTGCTTAAATTCCGTTCTATATTTCTTAGGTACAGGCCCTGCAGCAGGAAACTTAATTTTTAATGGGTCAACGTGTTTGTTATTTACACGAAATTCATAGTGAAGATGTACGCCCGTTGCTAATCCAGTTTTCCCCATATAGCCAATGACATCGCCTTGTTTAACAAATTGGCCTTTTTTGTATTTACCAAACTTGTTTAAGTGGCCATAGACTGTCATGTACTTGCCAGCATGCTGAACCTTAATGTAGTTTCCATAGCCTCTGGCTTTTCCGCGTTGAATGATTTTTCCATTACCTGTTACATGGATAGGCGTGTTTAATGGTCCTCCATAATCGACACCACGGTGTGAACGCCATTTTTTTAAAATTGGATGAAAGCGTTTAGGGGTGAATTTGGATGTAATGCGCACATAATCTACGGGGTTGCGTAAAAAGGCTTTTTTAAGATTTTTCCCTTTCTCATTGTAAAAACCAATGATTCCTTTTTTGTCACGTAGAATAAAGGCATTGTGTTTTTCTTTACCTTTATTAGTTGTGATTTGCGCTGCTAGAATGTCTCCATCACCTAGATATTCACCATTAAGATAGCGGGTTTCGTATATCACTTTAAAGGTGTCGCCTTTACGTAGCTCGCGTATAAAGTCAATATCCCAAGCAAACATATCTGCAAGCTGCATAATACTTTTTGCACTTAGGCCTGCTCGTTTTGCCGCTAGATAGAAAGCACCATTAATTGTGCCGTAAGCAGTTTCAGTGCGTATCTCAATGGCGGATTTTTTTTCATGAATCTTGTAGCCACTATCAGTTTTTACTAACTCATAAGTAAGGGTTTTGGTTTTGGGATATAAGATTTTTTGTAATTTAGCATCTTTATCGACCCAAACAGTGAGTTTGTCACCCACTCTTAGATTGGTAATGAGGTTACTGTTTTTTAAACGACTTATGTTATAGGTTGTAGTAGCACTTACATTGACTCGGTCTAAAGCTGTGCTCAGAGAATCATTTTTTTTGATTTTAATGGTATGCTCATGCCACTGATTGTCAGGATTGGCTTTGGCTTTGAGTGATGTATCAGTATTGGTGTCGTTTATTTCAGGTAAAGGGAGTGTGGTTGTTTCTAATGGCAAGTTTGCAACAGAAATTGAAGGTATAAAACTCATCGCTGTGCCGAATATGGCAATAGAGAGAGCAAATTTTGTTAAAGAGGATGACTTAAGCCAATTTTTCATGGGTGATCTTATGTTTTGATTTTTGTAATTATAAATTGAAATTCATTATAACCAAATAGTTGCGCTTCTGAGTAGCACGATGCATTCTTTTTCGGCGCTTTTGGGTTGTTTTTATCTATAAATTAGTTTTATTTATATTCTTTGTGTATTCTGGCGTTATTTGGGTTTAACTTGAATTGTGATGTCACAGCCATAATCCGTGTTAATTACTTGAATAAATTGATGTTTGTTGACTCTTGTCCAACTAGCAATATCTTTTTCAGCACTAGAATCTGTACACGCGATGGTAATTAAATCACCAGGCCTGCTTAAGCGAACCTGTTGTTGTAACTTGATTACAGGCATTGGGCATTTAAGCCCTTTTGCATCAAGCAAAATAGGGTCTGAGTTTTCAGAAGTATTTCTTGTCATAATCATTCCTAAGAGATTCAATAGCCTTAACTTTTAAGTTAGTCAGGTTTTGAGTTAAAAAAGTCACATTAGCGCTCTTTTTGTTTATTTTAGCTTGGCTAAAATACGTTATAATTGCACGAATTTTTCAAGCAAAATGCCGTGGCTAATGTTGAACTGTACTACAGTGTGTAATCTTCACATTAAGCAAGCGGCAATGCAAAACAAAGATATTCTTTAAAGAGGTTTTGACGGTGTCGGCACAAGCAGCAACAGATATTCGCACATTTCAGGGGTTAATTCAGACCTTGCAGGCCTATTGGGCAGAACAAGGTTGTGTTGTTATGCAACCTTACGATAATGAAATGGGGGCGGGAACATTCCACCCATCTACATTCTTAAGATCGATTGGCCCAGAGCCATGGCGCGCTGCTTATGTTCAGCCTTGCCGTCGTCCAACAGATGGTCGCTACGGTGAAAACCCGAACCGTTTACAGCATTACTACCAGTTTCAAGTTATGTTAAAGCCCTCTCCAGATAATATTCAAGAGCTTTATCTAAACTCATTAAAAGTGATGGGTGTGGATCCTTTAGAGCATGATATCCGTTTTGTTGAAGATAACTGGGAATCCCCAACTTTAGGTGCTTGGGGTCTTGGCTGGGAAGTATGGATGAACGGTATGGAAGTAACTCAGTTTACCTATTTTCAGCAAGTAGGTGGTTTAGAGTGTCGTCCTGTTACTGGTGAGATTACTTATGGATTGGAACGTATCGCCATGTATTTACAGGGTGTGGATTCTGTTTATGACCTTGTTTGGGTAGATGGTCCAGCAGGTAAGGTGACTTACGGTGATGTTTTTCATCAAAACGAAGTTGAGATGTCGACTTACAATTTTGAAAAAGCCGATACAGATATTCTATTTAGAACCTTTGATGAGTGTGAGCAAATTTTTGCAAAACTGGTGGAAGATAAATTGCCACTACCAGCCTATGAACAGGTCTTAAAGGCATCGCATGCATTCAATATGCTAGATGCACGTCATGCAATTAGTGTGACTGAACGTGCTCGTTATATTGGTCGAGTGCGAACCATGGCAAAACAGATTGCAGAATCTTATTACGAAGGGCGTGAGGCGCTTGGGTTCCCACTAGTAAAACAGGAGGCTAAATAATGAGCATACAAACAGAAGCATTTTTAGTCGAAATTGGAACGGAAGAGTTACCACCAAAAGCACTGAAAAAATTAGCGAATGCGTTTGCATCAGGAATTGAAGCAGGCCTGCAAGAAGCGGAGCTGTCTTATGGCGATGTGACGATTTATGCGGCACCACGTCGTTTAGCGGTAATGATTGATTCCATGCAACTTGTGCAAGCAGATAAAATTGTTGAACGCAAAGGGCCTGCCAAAAAAGCCGGTTTTGATGCTGACGGCAACCCAACTAAAGCCTTACAAGGTTTTGCCCGTGGTTGCGGAGCAGAAGTTTCTGACTTGGTTGAGATTGAAACCGATAAAGGTATCTGGATGGCGTACAACCTTGAGCAAAAAGGGCAGCCAGCAACAGAGCTTTTAGGTGATATTGTCAATAGATCATTAGCGAAACTGCCTATTCCAAAACGTATGCGTTGGGGAAGTTCGGATGTTGAATTTGTTCGTCCAGTGCATTGGGCGCTGATGTTATTAGGTAGCAATGTCGTTCCAGCAACGATTTTAGGACACCAAACTTCAAACACCACTAAAGGGCATCGCTTTCATGCACCAGGCCTGCTAACTATTTCTAAACCAGAAGAGTATGTGACTAAGCTTGAAACAGAAGGTTATGTTTTAGCAGATTTTTCTAAACGTTCTGCGCGTATTCACGCACAGGTCACTGAAGCGGCATTACAAAATGGTGGAACTGCGGTCATTGATAGCGATCTTTTAGAAGAAGTAACTGCTTTGAATGAATGGCCAACAGCTGTGTTAGGTGAATTTGATCAAACCTTCTTATCAGTTCCTTCTGAAGCTTTGATTTCAGCCATGGCTGGTCACCAGAAGTATTTCCATATGTTAGATGGCGATGGTAAGTTAATGGCTAACTTCATTACGATCAGTAACATTGAAAGTTCAAATCCAGCATCGGTCAAGTACGGTAATGAGCGAGTGATTCGTCCACGACTAGCTGACGCTAAATTTTTCTGGGATCAAGACCGTAAACAACCATTAGATGATTTCTTACCAAGATTAAAAACCGTTGTTTTCCAAAAGCAACTGGGTACGCTGTTTGATAAGGTTGAGCGTTTAGAAACATTAAGCGTAAAAATTGGTAAGCCTTTAGGGGTTGATAGTGCTTTATGTGAAAGAGCCGCACGTTTGTCTAAGTGCGATTTAATGTCCGAAATGGTCGGTGAATTCCCTGACTTACAAGGTGTGATGGGGCGTTATTATGCCTCTGCACAAGGTGAAAACGCTGATGTGGCTGAAGCGATTGATGCTCAATATCAGCCACGTTTTTCAGGTGATGAACTACCGGCTTCCGCCGTGGCTCAATCTTTGGCTATTGCAGATAAGCTAGACACCATTACAGGTATTTACGGAATTGGTCAGTTGCCAACGGGTGACAAAGACCCATTTGCTTTGCGTCGTGCTGCTCTTGGTATGTTGCGTATCATGATTGAGAAAAACCTTGATTTAGATTTACGTCTATTGATTGAGTTTAGTTTAGAGCTTCATGAACCGGTTAAGGTAGATGATGCATTAATCGATGCAATATATGACTTTATTGTTAGCCGTTTACGAGCTTATTACGCGGATAAAGGCATTTCAGCAGAACAGTTTGAAGCGGTACGTGTTTGTCGTCCAGCACACCCGATTGATTTTGCTAAACGTATAGAAGCGGTTGAGCAATTCAGTCAAATGGATGGTTCTGAAAGCTTAAGTGCGGCCAATAAACGCATTAGTAATATTCTTAAGAAAGTTGAAGGGAATATTGCAGAAACTGTAAACCCAGAATTGTTTACAGAAACGGCTGAAACGAATTTATGGAATGCATTGGATGCACTACGTGAAACAGTAAGTGAGCAAATTGCTGGTCGTGATTATATTGCTGCGATTTCTGAACTGTCTACAATTAGAGAAGCGGTTGATACCTTCTTTGATGATGTGATGGTTATGGCGGACGATGAGGCGGTAAAAAATAACCGTTTAGCTTTGCTTAATCAGATATATCAACTCTTCCTACAAGTGGCAGACATTTCGCGTCTGTAAACTTATAACGGAATGACAGAGAGTTAAGGCAATAGATTTCCCGCTTCGGCGGGATTTTGCTTTTAAGGATAAATGAGAAATGACACAAAAAATCATTGTATTGGATCGTGATGGCGTAATTAATGAAGATTCCGATGACTTCATTAAATCTCCGGATGAATGGATACCTGTTGAAGGGAGTATTGAAGCCATCAAACGTCTAAAAAAAGCAGGATGGATTGTTGCTGTTGCAACCAATCAATCAGGCATTAAACGTGGTTATTATTCAAGACAAACCTTAAGCTCTATGCATCAAAAATTTATAGACTTATTAGACGGTGAAACCATTGATTGGATTAGTTATGCGCCTTATTTGTCTGAGGATGATTCACCTGCTCGCAAACCCGCAACAGGTATGTTACAGTCGATTGAGCAGCGTTTTAATTGCGATTTAAATGGTGTGCCAATGGTCGGCGATACTTTGGCTGATATACAAGTGGCCTTGGCTAAATCCATGCAGCCTTACTTAGTGAAAACAGGTAAGGGAGAGCGTACATTGGCCACTGGCGATAGCCGCTTAAAAGAGATACCTGTTTATGAAAATTTACACGCTGTTGTGGAGGCGTTATTAGCATGAAAATAATCTGGTTTACCCGTTCGGCTCTATTCGCTATTGGGCAAATTACAACACTGATTTTCTTCTCTATTTTTGGTCAGTTAACTCGCCCATTTTCTTTTGCAACTCGGTACCATTTTATGCACTATTGGGCACGTTTTTGTTTGGTATGGGTTCGTTTGACATGTGGGGTTAAATACCGCATTCATGGTGCAGAAAACATCAATACAGATACGGCTGGCTTAATCCTTGCTAGACATGAGTCTGCATGGGAGACATTAGCTTTTCAAGCAATCTTTCCAAGACAGGCCTATGTACTTAAACGCGAGTTGTTAAAAATTCCATTCTTTGGCTGGGGAATGGCATTACTTAACCCTATTGCGATAGATAGAGGTGCCGGTAGAAAGGCATTAAATCAGTTGGTAAAAGAGGGTTCTGAGCGTTTAAATCAAGGAGACTGGGTAGTAGTGTTCCCTGAAGGAACGCGTATGCCACCTGGAGAGCTTGGCAAAATTAATATTGGTGGGGCAATGTTGGCTGCTAAAGCTAAAAAACCGGTTTATTTAGTGGCACACAATGCGGGTGAATTTTGGCCCAAAAACAGTTTTATAAAACAGCCTGGTACGATTGATGTTTATATCAGTCAGCCATTAGATGTTGCAGAGATGTCTGCTTCTGAAATTAATAAAAAGGTAGAGAATTGGCTTAGTCAACACTTAGAATCTGTTCAAGCAACAGGTGCAAAAGAGGAGACCAACCAACCGCAATAAATGAGTAAACTTGCCACGATTTTAGGAATTGTCATCGGCTCAATTATTTTAATATTGAGTATGATTGACTACCAACAAGGTCAATTTATCTATGCCTTTCTTAATTGGCAGGGGTTAGCACTGGTCTTAGGTGGCACTTTTGCAGCTATTCTTGTTAACTATCCACTCAGCCAGGTAGGCTGTGTCTTTAAAGGGCTTTCTAAAGTCCTCACATCAGAACCCGCAAGTTATGACGATGTCATTGAGCAGATGGTGCATCTTAGTCATGTTTCTAAACAGAAAGGGCTATTAGGCATAGAGAATCAAATTGATATGATTGACGATTCCTATTTTCGATTTGCTTTAACTGAGATGCTTATCTATCAAGATATCGAAAAGTTAAAACAAAGTTTGGATAATCGCCTTATTAACATGCGCTTACGCCACTTATCTTGTCAAGAGGTTTACGGCAATATGGCCTCCTATGCGCCAGCCTTTGGCATGATGGGAACGGTAATGGGTTTGATTATTATGATGACCACTCAGGTCGTAGATACAGGTTCTCCATATGGCGGAGCGGATTCTCAAGATATGCTTGCAAGTTTGTTAAGTGGTATGGGGTTAGCTTTGGTCACCACCTTTTACGGGGTGATGTTTTCTAATCGTGTGTTTTTGCCAATTGCCGGAAAACTAAAAGTGTTAACGGATGCAGAAGTGTTACGTAATGAGATGATTATTCAAGGTACCTTAGCTTTAAAGCAAACCGATTCACCATTATTAGTAAAAGAACAGCTACTTGTTTTTGTAAACAAAAAAACCAAAACAAAATTAGAATCTTTGCGTTAGGTGGTGAGTATGTCATTACTACTTTTACGCCAAATTAAAAATAACTCAAACCAAACTTTTGAAAGTTTTCAGCCTGAAAACAACACGGTTAATGAGTTAGAGTTTTTCAAACGTAACCGCTTATGGTTAATGACTTATATTGCACTGTTTACTTCTTTACTCGCTTTTTTTGTACTTATGATATCTATGGTCGAGCTTGAGGGTTCAACACCTAAACGAAACTATCAAAAGTTAGTACACCAACTCTATAAAGAAACTAGCTTTGTAGCAAAGCAGCAAGGCTTGCCATGGCTAAAGATTGAGAACACTTTAACCAAAGGCATCAAAATATCTCTTCCCAGTGATTTGATTCAAAATTCAGCGCTTTTTGCATCCGCACGTGCCAAAATTAATCCCCGTTATTTACCTTATTTACAAAGCATTGCCGAAGTCATTAATGCTCTTAATATCAAAGATATCACTCATCGACATCAAAAACTGATTAAAGGAATCGCACCTAACGGAAGCCAAGTTAAATTTATTATCAGAATTGAAGGACATACAGATTCGAGCCCATTGGCAAAAACGGCACGTTTTAAAAACAATGTTGAATTAAGTACTTTTAGAGCCTATGCGATGATGGATTGGTTAAGGATTCATACAGGCTTGCCAAGATCCTATTTTTCTATAGCAGGTTATGGGAGTTTTCATCCATTAACCAATAATTCTTTAGGCTCTAAAAATAGGCGTATTGAAATATATCTGACACCGAGAATAGCCCCTTTAATTAAGCAAGATTCCGTGCAGCAGGTCAGAAAATGAATATTGTTATGACTCGTGCGAAGTCAGCTTGGTTACTGGCATTTGGTGATGTTGTAACCTTATTGATTACTTTCTTTATTATGATGATTGCACTTCATAAGGGCGAAATAACAAAAATTCAGCAATGGGTAGAAAAGCAAATAACAGAAACGTATCAAGTCTTGGATGCACAAGTTAAAAACCAAGATTTAAAGATGATTTCTGTGCAGCGAACAGTAAGAGGTGTGCAGTTAACAATCCAAAGTGATAACGCTTTTAAAAGTGGCGAATATGTTCCGACAGAACAGTTGCAAAAAGAGTTAGTGGCAACGGGAGAAATGCTTAAAAATTCTGCATTGTTAAATATTGAAGAATCTGCTGAAAATAGAGAAGTGATTCAACGAGCAAAAGCAGATGGTATGCAGTGGCTCCCAGAGGTCATAGTAGAAGGGCATACAGATAATGACAAAATAGATCCATTATCAACACTAAGAAATAACTTCTTTTTAAGTACCTTACGAGCCCAATCGGTCATGCAAATTTTATACAAAGAGAGCGGTTTAGCGGCAGAACTGTTTTCTGTATCAGGTTACGGAGAGTGGCAAAACATAGCCAGTAATGATACCGAACAAGGAAAACGGCAAAACAGGCGAGTTGAGATATTGTTAACAGCCAGTTTTCAAAAAAATAACGAAAATTAATCTTTTGTATTGCACTTGCTAACCAGTTGGATAGAATCTTATTTAAGTTGCCAGTCAATGGGCGTTTTGTTGCGTTGTTTTAAGTATACATTGGTTTTTGAAAAAGGTTTGCTGCCAAAAAAACCTCGGTAAGCTGAAAGTGGTGAAGGGTGTGGGCTTTCTATAACCAGATGTTTATTAGGGTCTATCATTTTGCCTTTTTTCTGAGCATAGGCTCCCCATAATATAAACACAGTGTGTTCTGTATTTTTATTTACAGTGTTAATAATGGCATCGGTAAATTTTTCCCAGCCTTTGTTTTGATGTGAGTTGGCTTGACCAGCTTCAACCGTTAATACCGCATTAAGCAATAAAACCCCTTGTTCTGCCCAGGGTTGTAAATAGCCTGTGTGTTGGTTATCAACGCCAAGGTCGTCAGCCAACTCTTTATTAATGTTGAGCAAAGATTTTGGTAGCGGTTTTACATTGGGTTGCACAGAAAAACACAAACCATGGGCATGTCCAGGAGTAGGGTATGGATCTTGACCAATAATCACCACTTTGGTTTGCTCTAGAGGTGTACTGTTTAAAGCACTAAACCACTCATTCGTTTTGGGAAGAATGGTTTTGCTTAATGCCTTTTGTTCTAATAAAAAAGTCTTTAGACTTTGCATATAAAGCTTATTAAATTCAGGTTCTAAATAGGTTAACCAGCTTGAGTCTATTTGAATTGAAGAGTTACTGTCTATCATCTTATTCGAAATAATCCTAAGGAGCCAAACGGTCAATTGACCAGGCCTGGTTGTTTTTAGAAGTCCCTTTTGTAAATACAAAACGATCGTGTAAACGATTTGGGCGACCTTGCCAGAACTCAAAACGATTCGGCTTTAAAATATAGCCGCCCCAATGTTCAGGGCATTCTACATCGGTATGTTCAAAAATCTGTTCTTTTAATGCAAAGTTTTGATTCAGCGTTTTGCGCCCTGGAACAACACGGCTTTGAACTGAACTGGCGGCAGCCAATTGGCTTTCCCGTGGGCGGGAATGAAAGTAATTTTCGGATTGTTGTTTTGAGGTTTTTTCTAATTGCCCTTCAATGCGAATTTGTCTGTCCAATTGTGGCCAATAGAATAGTAATGCGGCATTGGCATTATCTGCTATTTGCTGGCCTTTATCGCTGTCGTAATGAGTGTAAAAAACAAATCCGTTACTGTCACTTTCTTTGAGTAATACAATTCGACTATGAGGCTGCCCCGAGAGGTCAACAGTGGACACTGACATGGCGGTAGGGTCTATGATTTTGTTCTCAATGGCCTGATCCATCCATTTAGAGAACTGGAGAAAAGGATCGCTAGAAAGTTCATCTCGGGTGAGTTCGGTATATTGGTATTCACGACGTTCTTGATGGTAGTCTCGATTTGACATAATAATGTGATATCATTTTTAAATTAGTTTGTAATTAACCCCATTTTATCACTAGGAATATCTCTGTGAGCGAAAACTACAATGCATCAGAAATAGAAGTTTTAACGGGTCTTGATCCTGTCCGAAAACGTCCCGGGATGTATACCGATACAACTCGGCCTAATCACTTAGCTCAAGAAGTTATTGATAATAGTGTGGATGAGGCGATTGCCGGTTTTGCAACTGAAATTTCAGTCACCCACTACGCTGATGGTTCAATGAGTATTCAGGATAATGGTCGTGGTATGCCTGTTGATATACACCCAGAAGAAGGGGTGCCTGGTGTTGAAGTGATTATGACTCGTTTGCATGCGGGCGGTAAATTTTCCAATAAAGCCTATCAGTTCTCCGGCGGTCTTCACGGTGTTGGAATTTCAGTTGTGAATGCCTTGTCTAAAAAAGTTGAGATTCAGATAAAACGTGATGCAAAACTGCATGAGATTACCTTTGCCAATGGCGAGGTTGAAAAACCTCTTTCTGTAGAAGGAAAGGTAGGAAAAAAGAATACCGGTACCTTTGTGCGTTTTTGGCCGGATGCTTCCTTTTTTGATTCACCTAAATACGCATTAGGCCGTTTAACACATTTGCTTCGCGCTAAGGCCGTTTTAAGTCCAGGCTTAAAAATCACTTTTAAAGATGAAACCAATGGTGAAGTCAAAGAGTGGTTTTATGAGAACGGTTTAAAAGATTACTTAAACGATGCTTTAGATGGGCAGGATAGGTTGCCTATAGAAGGTTTTATTGGTCAAAGTCAAACCGAAAACGAAGGCGTTGAATGGGCAATTACTTGGTTAATAGAGCCAAATGAGAGCTTAATGGAAAGTTATGTAAATTTAATCCCTACACCTCAAGGTGGTACTCATGTAAACGGGTTACGAGCAGGGGCGACTGATGCAATCAGAGAATTCTGTGAGTTCCGTAATTTAATTCCTCGTGGGGTTAAGATTACGCCTGAAGATGCTTGGTTGAATGTGGCCTTTGTTTTATCTGCTAAAGTGAGAGAGCCACAATTTGCAGGGCAGACCAAAGAGCGTTTGTCCTCTCGAGAGTGTGTGCCGTTTATTTCTGGTGTTGTGAAAGACGCACTAAGTTTATGGCTAAACCAGCATACAGAAGTAGCGGAAAAAATTGCTGAGATGGTCATTGGTAACGCCACTAATCGTAGTAAAAAAGCCAAAAAGGTCACCCGTAAAAAAATTACTTCAGGGCCTGCTCTGCCAGGAAAATTGGCCGACTGTACCGAGACGGATTTAACTCGTACAGAACTATTTTTAGTTGAGGGTGACTCTGCTGGCGGTTCTGCAAAACAAGCTCGTGATAAAAACTTTCAGGCGATTATGCCTTTACGCGGTAAAATTTTAAATACTTGGGAGGTCGATTCTGGACAGGTGTTAGCCTCGCAAGAAATTCATGATATTAGTGTTGCCATCGGCGTTGACCCCGGTTCTGATGATTTAAGTGGACTACGTTACGGTAAAATTTGCATACTCGCGGATGCGGATTCAGATGGACTGCATATTGCCACGTTAATCTGTGCATTGTTTGTGCGTCACTTTAGTAATTTGGTGGAAAAAGGGCATATCTATGTAGCCATGCCGCCGTTATATCGTGTAGATGTCGGTAAAAAAGTGTTTTACGCTTTAGATGAGCCTGAACGCCAAGGGATTTTAGATAGAATTGAAGCAGAAAAGATGCCTGGTAAAGTTTCTGTTACACGATTCAAAGGGCTTGGTGAAATGAACCCCTCGCAACTACGTGAAACAACCATGCTTCCTGAAAGCCGTAGACTAGTTCAGTTGCAGCTTTTTAGTGATGATAACGCCACTGAAGTTATGGACAAGTTATTAGCTAAAAAAAGAGCGGGTGATCGTAAGATTTGGCTTGAAGACAAGGGCGATCTAGCTGAGGTGTAAACCTTTTTTTTAGTTCTAGATTTGCTGGTTTTATTCATTTCATTCACTAGCGCAATACGTTTATTTACAACTCTATTTTTGTAAGACCCTCTTTAATGAGGGTCTTTTACTTTGGAATTTAATTTATGAAAATACCTTTTTTTTCAACTGTGAAACTGCTCACTTTTATTGCTTTCTTTCATTTTTCATTTAGCTTTGCATTGGCAGCCGAAACACAGATCTCTCAAGATTATCACATGAGCCTTTACAAAGATGTACAAGGCTCAACTGATTCTATTGAATTGTTTACTAAGATTGCCGATAAGCGTGCTTTTTTGGGTATAACTTGTTCATCACAATCCCCAATGCCATTGATTCAGGTGATTTTGTTTGATGATGAGGTAATAAGCGAAACGCCAAAATTACTATCGGTTAAGCTCTTAATTGATGGTGAACCAGTTGCATTAGAACTGCAGGGGATTACTAAAGTGGTCGACAATACTGAAGAGTTTTCCAATAAAATCCGCCTGGAGGTGGTGGCTCAACGAGGAAGTTCGTTTAAAGCATTGCAAGATCATTATAGAAAACTGTTAAAACTCATGCAGCAGGGGCATGAGGTAAAGTTACAGTTAAGTCACCATTCACTTGAATCAAAAGAGATAGAGTTTTCTTTAAATGGCTTGGATAAGTTGCTTATACCGAATCAACACATTTGTTTTTAATTGAAGATAATATGAAAAATTAACAATTTACTTGGATGAGTTTTAGCTAATCGATATGTTGTTTTTTACCCATATCTATTAAACGTTGTTTATAGTCTAGAAAATCTGAAATCGCATCATATTCAAATGATGTTAAGTTTAAAAGTTTTAGTTTTAAATAGATTAGATCTTTGGTGTTATGTCTATGCTTGACTGTGGTTTCAAGCGTCAACGTAGTGAACTCACCTAATGCAGGTATTTCAAATTCTAAACCGATTGCTTTAGTAAGCGAACAAGGATATAGCGTTTCAGAAGCCGCTACATCACTTGGTATTAACACTAAACTGTTATATAACTGGAAAGCCAAGTTTGAACGAGAACAACTCGGCGAAGGTCTCAACGAAGATGAACGCA
>JAUUDE010000060.1 GCA_030826915.1 Thiomicrospira sp. | reverse complement strand
TTACGTAAGAACGTTACCTCTCCAAATGGCACAACAGAGAGAGCCATTCAAACTTTTGAAAACAGTGGCATACGTGAGATGGTTGAAAAAGCGATGCAATCTGCTCAAACTCGAGCTAAAGAACTGGCAGACGAATTAGGAGGTAAAGCATAATGGAATTAACATCACCGGTAGGACAAGGCGGTTTATTTCTGCTGCAATTTATTGTTGGGATTGTCATTTTTGCTTTAATGTTGCGCTTTTTATTGCGTGCAACCTATGCAGATTGGCATCACCCAATTGTGCAATTTATTGCCAAAGTTACCAATCCCCTATGCGCACCAATCAACAAACTCATACCTGCTAAAGGTCGGTGGGATTGGGCAAGTGTTCTCACAGCAGTTGTCATTCAAGCACTGTTTGTGGTGATTATTGGTGCTTTAACTGACCGTAGTTTTAGTGTGCCATTTATCGCCTTGGCATCCATTACCGAAATCATTAATCAATTACTCGATATGATGTTCTGGCTGATTATCATTCAAGCTGTTATGAGTTGGATTTCCCCAGGGTACAACCCTAATACAGCGATATTTGATCAATTAACCAACCCAATCTTAGCGCCATTTAGAAGAATTATTCCGCCAATGGGTGGTTTTGATTTGTCGCCGATTGTAGCGATATTGGCAATCAAATTATTTCAAATTGTCGTAGTGGGTTCTATCACTCAAATTGCTCAACAGATGATAGGTTAAGTTGAATGGATCAGAGTTTAGGTGTTATTACCCCAGAATTACTGCAAGTAGAAAGTCCGCTTGCCTTAACAAGTGGCGCGGTTCTGCCACGTTACGATTTAATTTATGAAACCTATGGCGAATTAAATGCAGACGCGTCCAATGCCATTTTAATCTGTCATGCCTTAAGTGGTGACCATCATGTTGCTGGTGAAGATAAGAATGGTAAAGTTGGCTGGTGGAATGGTTATATTGGCCCTGGTAAACCGATTGATACCAATCATTTTTTTGTAGTCTGTTCAAACAACCTAGGTGGTTGTAGTGGCAGCACTGGACCAGCAAGCATTAATCCTGAAACCAATAAAGTTTACGGGCCTGACTTCCCAATGGTGACTTGCCGTGACTGGGTGCATAGCCAAAATGAATTACGCAAACATCTAGGCATTGAACAATGGGCGGCTTTAGTTGGCGGCTCCATGGGTGGCATGCAGGTTTTACAGTGGGCCATTGATTACCCTGATAAACTTCGCCACGCTTTAGTGATTGCTGCCGCACCTAAGCTTTCTGCTCAGAACATTGCCTTTAATGCAGTGGCTCGCAGTGCCATTATGAGTGACCCAGATTTTCATGATGGTCGCTTTATAGAACATGGAACCATTCCTAAGCAGGGCTTAGCCTTAGCGCGTATGCTTGGCCACTTAACCTATCTATCGGACGATATGATGGGCACTAAATTTGGTCGTGAACTTCGTGAAGAAGAGCTTCAATACAATTATGGCCCTCAGTTTCAAGTAGAAAGCTATTTGCGTTACCAAGGTGAAAAGTTTGCCACTAAACAAAACTTTGATGCCAACACCTACTTGTTAATGACCAAAGCATTAGACTATTTTGATCCGGCGGCTGAGTACGGCCATGATTTATCCAAAACTTTGGCAAAAGCCACTGCACAATTTTTAGTTGTCTCATTTACATCCGACTGGCGTTTCTCTCCAGCTCGTTCACACGAAATTGTTAAGGCTTTATTAGATAACGATGCCAATGTGAGTTATGCCGAAGTGGAATCACAGCATGGTCACGATGCTTTCTTATTACCCAACGAACATTACGAAGGTGTGTTTAGAGCTTATATGCAAAAGTTAGTCGATGTTTTACCATCCACCAGTCAAAATGGAAAGCAATTATGAGCCATATTTCTCCAGAATTTAAATTGATTTCAGATTGGATAACGCCAAACAGTCGTGTACTGGATTTGGGTTGCGGTGACGGTGAGTTACTCAAACATCTCATTGATACCTACTCGATTACTGGCTACGGGATGGAGATCGACCCAAACAAAAACATACAGGCCATTGAAAAAGGGCTCAATGTTATCCAAAGTGATTTAAACAATCACGATATCTGTGAATATTTTGATGAAGATTCATTTGATTTTGTCATTATGACTCAGGCTTTACAGGTGGTAAGTCGGCCTGATGAATTATTGGACGATATGTTAGCGGTTGGTAAACAATGCATTATCACCTTCCCTAACTTTGGTCATTGGCGTATGCGAATACAATTACTTACTAAAGGCCGCATGCCAGAAACCGACACGCTACCTTATCATTGGTACGACACCCCCAACATCCACATGTGTACCTTTAATGATTTTGAAGATTTATGTGAAGAAAAAGGGCTTGAAGTAGTGGCTAGAACCGTAGTTAACGCTCAACACAAAAGTTCTTTTGGTATGCGAATTGTCCCTAACTGGTTAGGTGAAGTTGCACTTTATAAAGTGCAAAAAAAATCATAGCCGCTTTTTCCTATAGGCTTTAACAAAAAGAAGATTAGAGCGTATTCTTAGCCAACGATTCTAAACTAAAAAGCATGGTTTTTTTGTTAACCTAAAACCATGCTCTTATTGAGAATGGCTTGCATTTAGGAATCTTTTTCTGTTAACCTACACCTAAATAAAAACTATTATCATTTAAAATCTTATGTTAACGCCATCTCACTCAACCAATCTTTCTCAATGTCATGCAGGTCAAGTTAGCCAAATTATTGCTTTAACGGGTAATTTGGATATGAAAATGCGCCTAGTTAACCTTGGATTTCATACCCATAGTATTGTTGAGATGATTTTGAAACGTGGACACAACCTAGTTGTTTGTGTGGATGGTAGCCGTTTTGCAATTGATAAGCAGATTGCCGAACATATACAAGTAGAACCTTTAGTATGACCGTTGTTAAGCCAAAAATAAAATTTAAAAAGCACTCACAAACAGGTAAACACGCCTATCAAATTGGGTTAATTGGTAGCCCTAACTGCGGTAAAACTACTATATTTAATCGTTTGACCGGCTCACAACAAACAACAGGAAACTGGCCCGGTGTTACCGTAGAACAAAAATCGGGATATTTTGATCTCAATGATAAGTCTTACCACCTTATTGATTTACCAGGCGTTTACAGTTTAGAGCGTCTTTCTCATTCTGGTCTGGATGAAAAAGTGGCTACTGACTACCTACAGTGCCAACCAGTCGATTTAATCTTAAATGTTGTTGATGCAACCAGATTAGAGCGCCAGTTATTTTTAACAGCACAACTCCTACACATGGGGCTTCCCGTTGTAGTGGTGCTGAATCGCATGGATTTACTTAAAGAGCGCAATCTACGAATTGATGTAGACAAACTTTCTGAATTTCTTGGCTGTCCTGTCGTTCCAATTTCTGCGTATTACAACAAGGGCATAGACCAACTTAAACAGCATTTACCAGAAATGCTTAATAAACATTCCAACCTACATTTTGACCTACCAGCAGCTCTGCACTCTTCGGTTCATGCAATAAGAGACTTACAGAAAAATCCAAATTCTGACTCTTGTTGGAAAACACTACATATGTTAATCGAACCAAAACAGGCGCCACTAGAATTGGTGAGTTTTTGTGAAGCTGAAAAGAAAAAACTAGAAAAACACTACCAAGAAGATCTAGCCTTAATTACGGCTGATTTATATTTCCAGTATGCACACGATGCCACACACAGCTGTCAAGAGCACACCGACCAATTCACACGCAATACCACCGATAGAATTGATCGTTGGGCACTTCACCCTCTATTAGGCATGCCTATCTTTTTAATCATTATGTACCTAGTGTTTGCACTTTCAATCACAATTGGAAATGCCTTTTTAGACTTCTTTGATCTTGGTGCTCAAGCGTTATTTGTAGACGGGCCATCTGCGTTATTACAATCTATTAACGCTCCTAGTTGGTTAATTGCCTTTTTGGCACAAGGCATTGGTGGGGGGATGCAGGTCGTAGCTACTTTTATACCTGTTATTGGCGCACTTTTTTTACTGCTCTCTATTATGGAAGAAACCGGCTATATGCAACGTGCCGCATTGATTATGGATAACCTTATGCGCCGTTTAGGTTTATCTGGACAGGCATTTATTCCTTTAGTAGTCGGTTTTGGTTGTAATATTCCAGCCGTATTAGCAAGCCGTACGTTACCCGATCAACGCGATCGTATTATGACAATAATGATGACACCATTTATGTCATGCAGTGCACGTTTAACCGTTTATGTCTTATTTGCGACCGCTTTCTTTAGTGATAATGCCGCACTCATTGTTTTTTCTCTGTATTTAGTAGGAATTTTTGCCGCTGTATTAACCGCTTTAATGCTTAAGAAAACATTACTACCCGGAGAAGCACCGCCACTATTAATGGAATTACCTACTTACCATAAACCTGCCGTTATTAACGTGCTGATTAACACAAGAAATAAACTTAAGAGCTTTATTTTAGATGCCGGTAAAATCATTGTATTAGTGGTATTGGTTCTAAACTTCTTTAACAGCTTAGGTACTGACTTAACCTTTGGGCACGAAAACCAACCTAGTTCAGTATTGAGTACGGTTGCAAAAGCCGCAACCCCAGTTGTTGAACCTTTAGGCATTACCGAAGAGAACTGGCCTGCTACAGTTGGTTTGTTTACAGGCCTGCTCGCTAAAGAAGTAGTCGTTGGTTCTTTAGACGCTCTGTATCAAAAATCCAGCAGTGATGAAGTAAACCTACACGATTATCAGATTGGTGAAGCTTTATATGAAGCAGCAGCCACTATACCGAAAAACATCTCGAATATTTTTTACGATATTCAAGACCCATTAGGGTTGCAATCTATAGAGGATGTTGCCGATAAAAGTGCCATAGCTGAAGAACAAGGATTTACACTATCCACATTGGATAAAATGGTGCAATATTTTGATGGAAAAATTGGTGCATACGCCTATCTTTTATTAATTCTACTCTACTTTCCTTGTGTTGCTACTTTTGGCGCAATCAAACAAGAGCTAGGTTGGCGTTGGGCTTTATATAGCGGAGGTTGGAGTATGTTTTTAGGATACGGAGTCGCAGTTGGTTTTTATCAAGCCGCGACTTACTCTCAACATCCTCAGCAATCCCTAGCCTGGTTAAGCGGAATTACACTGGCCTTTATTTTGCTCTATACCATTCTGTGGCGCCAAGGAAAACCTTATAGAAATAATACAAAAAACAATCATTAACAAATTAAAGGAGGTACGATGATACTACTCAATATAAAACAATATATTAAGCAGCATCAACGTGTCACCTTACAAGACATAAGACATCATTTTGATATAGATGAAACTGCGGCAATAGGCATAATGGAGCCTTTACTTCAACAAGGCTATATTCAAGAAATCGTTACAAATTCAGACTCAAGTAATTGCTCTAGTGGACAGTGTTCAAGCACTTGCCACCAAGTATCTAAAGGTTCTGAATTTCAGTGGGTAGACAAGCCTTTTAAACCTCTATCAATCCAAGTACAAATTATTTAGAATGGACTTACAAAAAATATACCCAAGCACTGGAGTAATCGGCTTAAATGAATAAATGGTTTAGAAAAGGCAATGCCCGAAGGTTTCATCGTGTAGATATGCGATTACGCTATTTTATTGAGCCTAGTTCCCCCATAAGATACCGTGATATATTCGCATCTGGTGCAGACTACTTTCCTACACCGATTACTAACTTAATTGAAGCACGCAAAATTGCTGTTATACGTTCAGTAAGAAAAATTCAGGAGAAAAGTGCCCTTGTAACTGAAATTTTTACCGATGTCATCGAAGATATTGAGTTTTATGGCAAGTGCCTTCAAGATATTTAACATGGGCAGAACCCCAAAAAAGAGTCTAGTTATTGGTTAAGCATAAACCAGAAACTAGAAGGCTTTCACTCAATCAAAAAAATAGAGGCCTCTTCGCCTAAAACTTTTCAATACCTCTCGTTAATCCAAGATAAGTATTTAAGTTATTTGCGCCAGCTAGTAAATAGTATTAATCGCTCAACACCTAAAAACTTTTTTGTAAATTCTTACCTTCCAGTAGGCTTTAAAATTGACGAGATGATGACCATATTTCAACAACCTAGGTTTGCAAAAATCCCCTTAATACAGGCAATACTGCACCTTTCAGAGTTTTTGGAAGCCTACTTAGACGTTCACCGTCAAATAAATGATGACAATTACATCAAACAATTCCCGCAAGAGTGGTCAAAAAAAAAGGCCAATGTGAGTGCAAGTGGACTTGCCGTGTTGATACAAAAGCGCTTTGAACTATATTCAAAAGTAGAAGTCTATTTATACTTTGATAGCAGTAACAAATCTATTCACTTTAGTGGAAGTGTTGTTGACTTACGTGATGACGACGCCAGCCACAAAGAACGCATTGCCATCAATTTTGAATTTCCAGATGGAACCGATCAAAACTTCTTGCAACAAGAAATTCAAAAACAAGAAGTAAAAGAGTGCATGCAATTTGTTTTATACCCTTAAAGAACACAACAAATTCACAGTTATGCGATATTCATTAATGATAGAGAGAAACGTAATAAATGCCTGGAAGTAATCATGACATTGACTCGAGCTTTATGGATGAACTGCCTATTGCTGTTCGAGATGCAGGACTTGAACTGATTCGTTACTCTAATCTGAAAGAGATGCTAGAGATGCGTTTAGAGGGAATAACTCCTCTTTTAGAAAGTCGGTTTAATCTAACTCAAGAACAATGGCAAATGGTTCTAAATACAGTCATCTTAACAAAAGTAAGTTACTTCCAGATAGAGGTTAATTTTCCTAACCGATACATAGATAAATTGATTGAAATTGCCTGTTTTGCTCGTGGTTTATCTGATGCTAACCCTCTGAACCTATACCAATCTGTAGTTGCCGAACACCCTCGCTTTGCACAATGGGTAAAAAATGCCATCAAAATTAAGCAACAAAATATTCGACTTACTTCAGCTTAACGCTAAGAAACTATCTCTAAAATGGAAGTGCCACTGAAAGCATCGCATCTTTCAATTCTCTGCGTTGTTCAAAAAGCGTAATTTTTCTTTGCTGTTCAACCGTTAATAACTCAAACATAACTCCAATTCGATACGGAAAGATTTCATTACCTGACTTGGTTAGAGACTGAACCTGTCCTCTACATATCAAAATATCTTCATCCAAGCCCATAAAAATATCCATGCGGCTGAAAAGATCATAGCTTTTTTCAGAAAGAAAACTGAACCCACCCGCACTCAGGTTAACTTTATAATGTGTCCACTCATCTGCTCGCGATATCTGTTTATAAACGGTTTTTAAGCGGTCAAACACCGTTGCTTGCAAATTTAATTTATCCACCATCAAACGCAAAACCTTCGCGGGTAAAACTCCTTGGTCAGGTAAAAACTCCAAGTTTGTCACGTAACTTTGGTCATTAAAGTGCTCTTTCATTGGCGCAGGATAGGTAAAAATTTTTCCATCAATACTGTTTTCAACAACCTGCTGTAACTCGCTTATGTAATCATCAATGTATTGGTAGAGATCTAAAATCAGCGGAGCGATTTTTGAAGCGCTATTATTTTTTGGTGGTGTAAATTTAGAGTCTTCTTTTGAACGAAATTTATAGTCACCGGCTAGGCGCGGATCCTTAGATTCCATAAGTTTCTCCAATAACCACCACATAAAATCTAATTTGTGGTTAAGCACATAAAAAACATACAATGCATTTGAGCTAGCATCAAACACTTTTTCTAAATAGTTATCTAACGCAGAATTCAAGACTTGTAACTCCGCCTCTTCTTCCTCTGAAATTAGATTGCGGCGTTCCGCACCTAAATGTAAGCCATAGCGATTCACTTCCTCTAAATGCATAGGAATAATTACATCATATCGAAAGTAGCGGCGAACATTAGCCATAAACAGAGAGTCTTGTTTCTGTTGTAAGTGTTATTATTATCAGATCTCTGTGTCTCATCTTGTCCACTTGTGCAAAAGTATCATTATTTTTTAGTTATCGGGGTTAATAAATCACAAATCCCCCCTTCAAAAGCAAAAGCTTGACCAAAACCTTTTACGTAACCACCTTGTATTGGTTTTAGCTCAATTAAATGAAAGTCTGGCAAGCTGGTTAACATATTCATAACGTCACCAAACTGCAGTGTCATTTTTTGCAAAACAGATTGGTACAAACTGTCATCTGCAAAGACTTCTGTTGGAACTAACTGCAAGGTGATACGTTCTCTAGCAAACATCTGCTCCGTTTCTGATTCATCGGCTACAAACAATCCACTGGCTAAAATAGAGCCTTCAATTGACCGTTCTTTGTTTTGTTCAAGCATCCATAACAAATTTTGTGTGTGTACCGCTAACTCACTGATAAAAATATAAATATTGCCATCTACCAATACACAAGGAGCAACACTGGTTTCTAAAGCACCGCTTTGTCCCTGAGTACTGAGCACCAGAGTTTTACGAGTTTCTAAAAATGCTTTGCACTGTTCTTGATTTGTCATTTTTACCTTTCGCGTGATTTGATTAAGCACTTATTTTAAGGAAGTGCTGATTAAATAGCTTGGTTTCGCCCCCTTAAAACTCCCGCAGAATCTCAAGCTATTTAATCAGCACTTCCTTAAGTAACTTGTCTTGCAGCCAAGCTGAAATTTGTTCTATTTCTGCCATACAAACGGAATGTTCCATTGGATAAGTACGCCACTCTACATCATAGCCTTGCTCAATTAACAAATTGCTAGAGGACTCGGCGATATTAAGCGGTATTACTTGATCATAAGAGCCGTGTGCCATGAAGATAGGCATCTCTGTTTTGAAAACTTTATCCGATTTCAAGCAGGCTTCAGGATAATATGTCGATAACGCCATTACACCTGCTAACGTATACTTAGCATTCAATCCTGTATGTAACGCGATTAATCCCCCTTGTGAGAACCCTGCTAATACAATATGTTGCGCCGCAATCCCCTCTTTTACCTGCTGTTCAATCAATTCATTTAAGATTGCACTCGATTGTTCAACACCTTCAATATCAACTCTATCAGCAATACTCATTGAAAGAATGTCATACCAAGAGCGCATAACCATTCCTCCATTTACCGTCACGGGCTGCACTGGCGCATGAGGAAAGATAAAACGAATATCATGCTCTAAAGGTAGATTCAATTGTGGCAAAATACCTTCAAAATCATGACCATCCGCACCTAAACCATGTAACCAAATCACCGCTGATTTGGCTTGGTTTTTTGGTTCAATAATGATACTTGGATCTAAATCTGACAAGGTAAAATTTGGCTTCATGAAATTTCTCTGTAATGAACGAATAAGCAAAATAACAAAGCAAGCCAACTTTTATTGGCTTTTGTCTGTTATCTATCGTGAGTTCTTTTCGATGCTCTGCTAAAATAATTCCATTTTAAAGGGTTTACCACTAAATGAAAAACCCAATTACTAATGGAATCACCGTTATGCGTACGTCATTCATTGTGAGCTTAATCGCGCTCTCAGTATTGCTATCCGCTTGTGGCAAAAAAGGTCCGCTCTATTTGCCGGACGAGCCTACCGCTAAAAAACAGCAGCAAGCTAATATTGAAAACCATAATGCATTACGCCTAACCCCGCTTCAGGAAGAATCATGACTCAAGCATTTAGCTTAAAAACCGATGGCCTTTATGCCGAAAACGTCAATATCGAATCTTTGGCAAAAGAGTTCGGTACCCCTCTTTACATCTACTCACGTAGCGAGTTTGAAAACCGTTGGTCAGCATTCGACTCAGCCTTTGGCTCTCAGCCTCATCTTGTTTGTTATGCGGTAAAGACCAACTCAAACATTGCCGTACTAAATGTATTAGCTAAATTAGGTGCGGGTTTTGATATTGTTTCCGTCGGTGAATTAGAACGTGTTCTTAAAGCCGGTGGCGATCCTAAAAAAATTGTATTCTCAGGTGTGGCAAAACAGTCTGTAGAAATTCGTCGTGCATTAGAAGTAGGCATTCGCTGTTTTAACTTAGAATCACACGCTGAACTGGATCGCATTCAAGCCGTGGCTAAAGAGATGGATTTAATTGCCAATATTTCCATTCGTGTTAATCCTGATGTAGATGCAAAAACCCATCCATATATCTCCACAGGTCTTAAAGACAATAAGTTTGGTGTAGACATTAACACCGCACCTGAACTCTATGCCGATGCTTGTGCCTGCTCTCATGTCAATCCTATTGGTATTGATTGCCACATTGGTTCTCAGCTAACTGAAATTACGCCTTTTGTTGATGCGTTAGAACGTGTTTTAACCTTAAAAGCCAAACTTGCTGACATGGGCATTGATATTCACCATTTAGACTTAGGTGGTGGTTTAGGAATTCAATATACCGATGAAACACCACCGCCAATCAAAGATTATATTCAAGCGTTAATCACCAAACTTGACGATTCTGAGGTGGAAGTCATTATTGAGCCTGGCCGTGCTATCGCAGGTAATGCAGGTATATTAGTTACTGAAGTTGAATATTTAAAACCAACAGAACATAAAAACTTTGCCATTATTGATGCGGCAATGAATGATTTAATTCGCCCTGCACTCTACCAAGCCTACCAAGAAATTGTACCGGTTGTGCCACGTACCGATGGCCAAGAAGCGCATTGGGACTTAGTTGGCCCAGTGTGTGAAACGGGTGATTTTTTAGGTAAAGACCGCACATTAAACCTAAAGGCCGGAGATTTATTAGCGGTTAAATCCGCAGGAGCTTACGGTTTTACAATGAGTTCAAACTACAACACACGTCCTCGTGCCGCAGAAGTTATGGTTAAAGATAAACAGGCCTGGTTAATTCGTCCACGTGAAACCTACCAAGACTTAATGGGTTCTGAAATTCTTATTGAAGACTAAAGTGAAAAAAAGAGCAACGGGAAGGCTGGTATAAATATCTAGGCGAAGTTATTAGATTAAAAAGGCTTCTCAACTTTTGCGTAATAAAAGGTTAAGTTGAAGCTTTTATAACTGAAGCCGAGTCAATTTCGTACAGCGAATCTAGCTTGGACGAACATTCTAAAACAACGTCAATCTTGCCTTACCCGACTTGCTTGCCATAAATGCAATGTAGAAAGTTGCTTTGCACCGGCGAGACAATTCTCCAAACCTCTTACTCTTGCAATAGAGTGCATTCGCATAGTTTGATGACTCTCTTGTGGTTTTTCTGGTAAATGCGCTTCGGTTAAGGCTGCCCAAATACCTTCTTCATCCTGCCAAGCCACCAAGACTGCTTCGTTACTCTGTTGAGCATTTTCTACATAATCCGTTAACCAAACATGCTGTTGAATTTGGCTCAAAGACATCCAGTCTTCTAAACCATGAATCATCATAGGTTCATTGGTTAATCTTTGTTGTAAATGCTTTTGATTAGCAGAATGTAATTTCACTTTAGCATGACTCAGCTTATCAATTGTGAGGAGTAACCAGGCCTGGTAGAGTTCTGTTACTTCTACTAAATAACGGCAGTTTCCAATTTTATTCACAGTTTTATTGTCTAAATTTAAAAATTCAGCCACGCGATACGCATCTTCTAACAAAGCCAACATACTTTGACACTGCATCGGTCTACATGGTAACTGCGCTAAAGCGTGATGCAATTGACTGCCAATCAATTCTGGAAAGCGTGCCGCCAATGACAATGCCATTGAATTAATGCGTGGTAACGATTGCAAAGCACTTAAACGTTGTTCATCTAACAAACAAGTTTCAATTTGTTCAGCAATTTCAGTATTCACCCAGCGTAAACGTAGATTCGTTAAAAACTTAATGGTTTCTGCCTTACCTGGCCAACCTACTGTTTCTGCTATTTGCGCTCTTTTACCTGATAGCAAAGCCACAATTTCAGGCTCATGCAAACTTGATGTAATTAAACGCCAAGCCAACATAGGCGCATGATCGAGCAATTCTAAAACTTGTGGGTATTTGCCTGCATAATGCAATAACGTCATTTGATGTGAAGGGAAAAGAGCGCAACTATCTTGCACCCATTGCGGGATTTGTTTACGCCAATCAGAAAATTGAGGGTCATTTGACCAAGCCATGATTTTAAAATAACTTGGGTATTTTGGAATTAGCTGGGCATTCATCATCATGTTATCCCAACCGATAATGCTTACCACACCCTCTTTAGGAAACAGTTTACGAGCATCAATATAAAGCAACTGCTCAACTTCATCCCAAAAGCAAAATTTAGCAAGTTGCTGCTGTTTTTTATCTGTTGCTGTCAGCAAGACTGGCGACTTCATGGTTTCATTCTCAACTTCTCTACTCTGACCGCTCAATCGCCTACTTGTCTTACCAGCTTGGAGACACTTTAAAGAACAGCGTTTTAATGTATTCTGTTTCTGGAATCGCAGGATGAATTGGATGGTCTGGTCCTTGATGCCCTTGTTCAAACAACTGAACATTACGATCAATATGACGTGAAGCCGACTGCACTGCTTGCAAGAGGTTGTCACGTGTTAGGTGATGAGAGCAAGACGCTGAGACCAAAATACCGTTTTTTTCTAATACTCGCATCGCTAATTCATTAATGCGTCTATAGGCCTCAAAACCTTGCTTAAAGTCTTTTTTACGTTTAATAAATGCCGGTGGATCAACAATCACCACGTCAAACTTATGTGCTTCGGCTTTTAGTGCATTCAATACATCAAACGCATTACCCTGAATGGTCGTCATTTTATCTTCAACGCCATTCAAAACAGCATTGTGGTCAACACCATCTAAGGCAAATTCAGAAGCATCCACACAGGTAACCGACTCTGCACCTGCAGTGGCAGCGGCAACACCCCAACCACCTAAATAACTAAATACATCTAATACACGTTTACCTTTAACTAATTTTTGTAGGCGCTGACGAGAACAGCGATGGTCATAGAACCAACCGGTTTTTTGGCCGTTTTCTACAGGAATCTCAAATTTGGTATTGTTTTCAATAATCTCAATTGACTCTGGCAGTTCTCCCAATGCGACCTCTTCATATAATTCAAGCCCTTCAAGCTTGCGGCTGGCGGTATCGTTTTTCATGACAATGGCTTGTGGATGATAGAGGTTCTCTAAGACCTGAATAATATCGTCTTTTACAACCTCCATACCCGCAGTGGTAATTTGCACAGAAAACACATCACCAAAACGGTCAATGACCAGGCCTGGTAGACCATCTGAATCACCAAAAACCAAACGATAAAAAGGCGCATCAAAATGCAAATCACGCAATTCTTGCGCGGCTTGAATACGTTTTTTTAAAAACTTAATATTAAAATCTAGCTTTGCACTACGGCTTAGAATACGTGCACAGATAAGCGTGTTAGGATTCACATAGCCCATACCTAATGGCTTACCATTAGATGCTTCAATGATCACCTGCTGTCCAGGTTCAAATTCTTTTAACGGTGTGGCCTGCGTATCCACTTCATTACTATAAACCCATACATGCCCTTGTTTAATACGGCGTTCTTCGTTCTTTTTTAATCGTAAACTGGCTAACATGTTGGTATCTCTTTTTTATCTGTTAATTTTTTTCGATTTTAACAATCTGTTTTACCTGCTGTTAAAACATAAAAGAGGCTTAGCCATAAGGTTAAGCCTCTTTCTAAATTTATAAACGAGCCTATGCCCGAATACGGTTTGTATAACTAACCGTCAATCATTTTTTGGTACTGTTCATCCGAAAGTAAATCATCCAACTCACTTTCATCGTGAACGGCAATTTTAAATAACCAACCACCATCATAAGGTTCATCATTTATCTGCTCAGGATCATCGTCTAAGGTTTCATTTATTTCAATAATTTCACCACTTACTGGTGCAAATATATCCGATGCCGATTTAACCGATTCCAATGACATCGCCTCTTCACCCGCTGAAATGTCCATACCCAACTCAGGAAAGGTAACGCTCATTAACTCACCTAGCGATTCTTGAGCAAAATCCGTAATTCCTACCGTAGCAATGCCGTTTTCATCTATATACACCCATTCATGTGTTTCTGCATATTTTAAATGGCTGGGTAAAATGCTCATGCAACTTCCTTTTTAGCATTAGAGTCCTTTGCACAGTGGCGCGTACAATTAAAATATGAAAAAATTTTCCTAATTTAGGCAAAACCCCGCCAATAGCCAGAGCCAGTTATTAGCAATAGGTTTTGAATGAAAACCAGGCAAATTTTAACTGTTTTTATTTGTCTATCCTCTTGCGAAAAGACCTCTTTTAATAACAAAAACCTTCGCAAACAATCCGCATACTCATAGATAAAGAGTTTTGCATTAGGCAAACAAAGAGTTAATCACAAACCATTATACTCGAGAGAGTGAAATTAATGGTAAGTGAAAATGATATCGAACAATTTGAGCGTTTTTTATGAACTTTGTTTAAAGTCTTCACAAAATAAAATAAATATTTTCAAGATTCTTGGGCAACCTCAACACGGTTTCTACCGTTCTCTTTAGCTTGATAAAGCGCTTCATCCGCACGTCTAAAAATGGTTTTATCACTGTCCCAACGAGTCATGGCTGCCACACCAAAACTCACTGTTAATGACGTTGGTAATACACCTTTTTCCATATCTTCTATTGCTTTGCGTAAACGCTCCGCCGTTTGTGTGGCTTGTTCTAAATTCGTTTCAACCATTATTATGGCAAATTCCTCGCCCCCGACTCTGCAAAAAACATCGGTTTCTCGTAATAGTTGACTGATAATTTCACATAATGTAATCAATACTTGGTCACCGACATCATGACCGTATGAATCATTAATATTTTTGAAGAAATCAATATCAAACATCAATAAAGACAACTCTGAATGATACCTATGTGCACGTTGTATCTCTTTAACTAGCGTACGATTGAACACTAATCGATTTGATACGCCTGTTAGAACATCCGTTTCAGACAGGTATTCTAGCTGCTGCTTATAAAGTTCTTGGCTAGTGATATCGTGCATAATGACACTAAAAAGTGGTTTTTCATAAATATCGATTTGCGCTACTTTCACTTCAAAATAATATAACTTACCGTTTTTCTTAATTTGTGCTTTATGCTGTTTATCTCGGGTATTTAAGACACAGTCTAACCAAAACTGTCCGTTCATCTCTTTTTGTAAAAAACCTTTTGCTTCAACAAAGGTATCGCAAATACAAGGGTATTGTTCTAAAAATGCGTTAATACTGCTAAATTGAGAAAAAAACTCAAAAAACTGCTGATTGGCTTCAATAATACGTAAGTGGTTTGACACAAAAATAATTTCTGAAGCGGAATCTAAGACATGGCGATAATAACTTCGTCCAATTTCAGAACGCTTTTTAGACACGTATAACATAGCAAGCAGTGAAGCAAATAACATCAACACGGCTAATAAAACTGCAAATTGTCGATTAATATGTTCTAAGTTTGCAAAGCTTACTTGCTCTAAAGGTTCAAAAGTAAACCACAATCCAATTCTCACCCCATTATCGTCATAGATTGAATTCTGGGTCAGAACCAAACCATCTAAAACCTTTTCCGTCTGTTTATTTACAAAGCTTTGCTCACCAAGCTGTTTTAATAGCGCAATATAACGTGGTTTCGCTTGAGCATTAACAACAAAATAGTCATCAATAAACCGTTTTTCATCCGTTTCAATCAACTGTTTTCGGTAACGTTTATCAACCAATACAACAGATTCCACCATTTTTTCTTTTTGCAGCTTTTCAATCAGCGGGTCAGTATGTGAAATGAGCTCAACAGCCCCTAAGAAATGTTGATTTTTATCAAAGATGGGCACCATAGATTTTAATGTTAAGCTAAATCTATCTACACTTAGGCTATTTGCCACCTTGGGCACACGCAACATTTCTCTAACATCCTTTCTTACCTCTACCAGCAAATCTCCAGTTTGATTCGTCCAGCTTCGGTAGCGACTCACCCCTTTTGCATCAAAAACTTGAATCCATAGCGTTTTATAGTTGGCATACAAATCAAGGTCTTCTAAAAAGTTATCAAAATTTAACTTCGGCTTTTCTGCAAACACACAATTTTGACATAAAATTTTTTCAATTTTAGGGTTGGTGGAAAGACTTAAGGCAATCGCCATAGAAGATTCACGCTGACTTTCAATCAAACGTTGTATATCGTGAGAGAGCGACTGATGATAGGCGCGCAGGGTTTCATCATACACTCTGCTTTTGGCGTTATCATAAAACCAAAAAGCAATAGCAATAAACAATGACACAACCATCACTGTTGCAAAATAGACTTGCCATGTTTTGTTATAACGAGCCATTATAAATATTAAACCTTTGGTTTCTTCTAGACACACTTTTCAAACTTGCAAGATTGAACGTTTAAAACGCTCGCTGGCATTTCATGAGAGCATAAGTAGTCGACTCTCTTTTTCTCCTCTGTTGCAAACCCTTTATACAATTAAGGGCATTAAAGAACTTTGCATAACTAAAACATAAAGTTTTCTATTTAATAAACTACCGTTCTAAAACTGCGAAATTGTTGCGGTTACCACTCCCCAAATCACAATATCAGAAGACTCTCTAACCAAAATAGGTGGGTAATTTTCATTTTCTGGTACCAACCAAGTACCGGTAGACTTCATCGACAAGCGCTTAACTGTTAATTCACCGTCTAAAGCGGCAATTACAATCTTACCATCTTGCGGCTGAATACTTCGATCCACCACTAAAATATCGCCATCTAAAATCCCCACATCTTTCATCGAATCACCCTGCACAGAGAGTAAAAAAGTGGCCTCTTTATTGTGAATCAACTTTTCGTTTAAATCCAAACGCGCTTCAATATAGTCTTCCGCCGGACTCGGAAAACCTGCCACCACTTTATGTGCATACAACGGCAACTCCATCGTGGTACTTTGCTCTTCTGGCAAATACCAAACAAAAGGCGAATCATTTTGTGCCTGATTAGAAGGAATATACGATTGCGATTGTTTGAGAGGTTGACTGTTTTGCAAACTTAACCAGGCCTGGATAGCCGATACTTTGGATTGTGGAATTCGCATCACTTTAGTTGGCTCACCAAATTTCCCGGAACCTTTTTTTCGCCCTGCACCCTCTCTAACCCCTCCGTGTTTTGTACCCGAAACTGTTTTTTTAGATTTGCATAATAAATTTGGAGTCTGTTTTGACTTTGACATGCACGCCTCTTGATTTATGTTACACTTTTCATAAAGCCATTCTACCAAAAAATAAAATAAACACCTATGCCCATTTACGCCTTAGTGGACGGCAACTCTTTTTATGCCTCCTGCCAAATCGCTTTTCAGCCAGAACTCATCAACCGCCCAGTCGTTGTGTTATCCAATAATGACGGCTGTATTGTTGCGGCCAACAGCATTGCAAAAAATTTAGATTTAACCCACACCCCAGCAAACTCTTTAGGCTCTGGAGGCTATCGTGCTGCTAGCCCGAGCAGCATGATGTTTCAACCGTTTTTTAAAGTGGCACCACTGCTTAAAAAATACAATACTGCCGTGTTTAGCTCAAATTACGAACTCTATGCAGACATGAGCCAACGCATGCATAACATTAGTGCACAGTTTGCTTTTAGACAGGAAATCTATTCCATTGACGAGAGTTTTTTGGACTTTACAGGCCTGCCTAAAGAAAACTTAGAAAGTCATGCTATCAAACTCAAACAGAGAGTTTTTCAATGGATAGGAATTCCGGTTGCAGTAGGCATTGGCCATTCTAAAACACAAGCTAAATTGGCGAATCACTTAGCTAAAAAACAGGCCAATGGCGTGCTTGATTTAACACAAATGCAAACAAGCACGCTACACGCTTTGTATAAGCAGGTAAAAGTAAAAAATATCTGGGGAGTAGGTAGACAACTCTCTCAACAACTTACCGAACAAGGCATTGAAACCGCCTATGATTTAATAAAGTGTGATCCTAAAAGTTTAAGAAAACGTTTTTCAGTAAATATTGAACGTATTGCTTTAGAACTCAATGGGCAGGCCTGCTTAAGTTTTCACGAAAGCCCAGCCAATAAACAGAACATTGTCTCATCTCGTTCATTTGGGCAAAACGTCACTGAGTTTTCTGTTATGCGAGAAGCCGTAAGTAGTTATGTTGCCACAGCAGCTGAAAAGCTTCGCAAACAGCATGGCACTTGCCAAGCCGTTACCGTTTTTATCACCACGCCCCCTTATCAGACGCGTTTACCACAATATCGCAACCAATACACCTTGCCACTTATTTATCCAACCGACAGCACCATCTTGCTGACCAAAATTGCGCTACGTGCATTGCAACACATTTGGCAACCTGGCTATCAATATCAAAAAGCCAGTGTCATGTTATCTAACATTCAAAACAAAACCAGTTTACAAACCGATTTGTTTGCACCCAATCCGCAGTATTCGGGCAATCCAAAATCAGACCGTTTAATGAAAACACTCGATAAAATTAATCAACAGATGGGTAAAAACACATTACAACTAGCAAGCAGCGGCCTACAAAAAAACCGTTGGAAAATGAACCGTAATTTAATCTCAAAACGTTATACAACAAACTGGCAAGAGTTATTAACCGTTAAAGCAAACTAAAGGCCCTAGAAAACACAAAGAAATGGCGCGTTTGAGAGGATTCGAACCCCCGGCCTCTCCCTCCGGAGGGGAGCGCTCTATCCAGCTGAGCTACAAACGCATAATTGAGCCCGTATTATAAGGCTTTCACCATTTCAATCATAGTTAAAGCCTATTATTTTTTAGGTTAACTCAACAGATAGAAATAAATCAGGAGTTACTTACATAAAACGACCTAATTTAAACAAAAAATTTTAAGCAAAAAATCACCTTTGGCGCCGCTGCAATAATCACTTTAAAACTCTAACTGTTTTAACCTGAATGGAAACAGTCGTTTACAAAGGAATTAATAATGAAAAAAATTTGCTCTTTTAAAAGCCAGCGCTACTCTTCTTTCTTCAATATTTTTATCTACGGCAAGTGCTAACGAGACAAGCCAATGGGTGAGCCCCAAAACTCATTGAAGAGCAAACAACCTTATTGGCCAAAGCGCAAAACTTAATGCCGCTAGAAATTCAAAGTCATTTCAAAAGAGCACAAGCGATCCAAAATTATCAAATGTGTATTCAAGCAGGCATTAAGAAAAATAACTTTAGGGTGTGCAAAATGCAGCTGAAAAAAGACCAAAAAATGCTACGTCAAGAAGCGGCTTCTTTACGCAAGCTAGATAAGTAATACAAACCAAATAAACTCAGGCTCTAAACTTCTATACTTTCTCTAATTTATTAGATTAAAGGCTAATTCTTCTGACTACTTTGTATATCCTTTCCAAATTTTTTCTCTTTAATCTAAAATAGCATCAATCCAATTAGTTAATATCCATTAAAGGAATTTTTGTGCATTATCAAGGCATTCAAAACTTTGCTCACGGCTCTGACAGCGCAACTGGCGTTTTACTGACAAATTTAGGAACTCCAGATGCACCAACCAAAGAGGCATTAAAACCGTATTTAAAAGAATTTTTAATGGATCCTCGTGTTGTAGAGCCACCACCAGCTCGTTGGTTATGGCGTTTAATCTTGAATGGTATTATTTTAAACACACGTCCAGCTAAGTCTGCTGAAGCTTATGCCACCGTTTGGAACAGTGAAGGTGAAGGCGCACCGCTTCTTAATATTTCTCAAAGACAAGTCAATGCGGTAGCCAAACGTGTTCGTCCGCATTTTTCTGGACGTGTGGAATTTGCTTTAGGTATGCGTTATGGCAATCCATCCATTGCCAGTGCTTTAAAAGAGTTACAAGACAAAGGTTGTCAACGCATTGTGGTTTTACCGCTTTACCCACAATACGCTGCGGCAACGACCGCTTCTACATTTGATGCGGTTACGGCAGAGCTACAAACTTGGCGCTGGTTGCCAGAGATGCGCTTCATTAATAAGTACCACCGCCATCCAGGTTATATTAAAGCGTTAGCTAATAGCATTAGAGAACATCAAGCCATTCATGGCAAACCGCAACTTCTTGTTATGTCTTATCACGGCGTACCTCAGCGCTACTTAGATAACGGCGACCCTTATCACTGTGAATGTCACGTTACTTCTCGATTGGTTGCTGAGGAACTGGGGTTATCTAAAGAGGAATATCGTGTTACTTTCCAATCGTTATTTGGTAAAGAGGAGTGGATAAAACCCTACACCGATGCCACCATGAAAGCCTTGCCTAATGATGGAATTAAGGATATTCAAGTCATCTGCCCTGGCTTTTCAGCCGATTGCTTAGAAACCATTGAAGAAATTGGTGAAGAAAACCGAGAATACTTTGAAGAAGCAGGTGGTGAAAAGTTTAGCTACATTACATGCTTAAATGATCGCCCTGATCATGCCGATGCACTGGCCGACTTAATTTTGCAACATACCCAAGGCTGGTACGAGCGTGACGGATTTAATGCAGAAGAAGATATAAAAGAACGAGATTTAGTCAAAAACAATGCTAAAACAATGGGCTGCCCGTTTTAACGCTAAAACACCTATTTAGTCGTCCCTCAATAACTACTTTAAATTATGGCAAAGCCAGTTTTTCCTCAACAAGGCAAAATTTTGAAGTGCTATCTAGATAACATAAGAAATTCTAACGCCGTTGAGGTAAAGTTGGTGTAGCCGCTTCGGGGTCGACTATTTATTAAAACTCTTTGATACCTTCCACTTAATGAACAGGCCTGGTGATGATTATACCTACCAGGCCTGTTTGAATTTTAACTCCATAAACTGACTAAGTTATCTCCTGTTTAATTTACGCAAGCTGTCAATACAGAATGTGTTAAACAAACACTCTTTAAATTTTATCCAAACTGGCTTACCAAAAAATCAAATAAATAGATATACTTAGTGGTGACAACATCTTATGATGAACCCAATATAAAGTTACAAACATGTCATCATGTGAAGGTTTAAAATATGATTTCAAACCACAACATTAGCCAAAAAATAACCTATCGCTACTTACTCGCCGTAACTTTCATCGTTTTTTTAAGTACAAGCACCTACTTAACCTTTGTTGTTCTACTTGAAAAAAATGCAACAACCGCCTCTATTGTAAACACCTCTGGTAAGCAGCGTGCTCTGAGCCAGCGTGCCGCTCTATTTAGCCAGCAATTGGTTACACCAAATTTACAAAAAGATATTCAAAAGATTAAAAGTCAATTACTTGCCACTGTAAATGAAATGAAAAAGGGGCATTTAGCTCTAATTAAAGGAAGTCTTGAGCTTAATATTCCCGCCGACCATTCAACTGAAACACACCGTATGTATTTTGGTGATTTACAAATGAATAAACGCGTCAACGCGTACATAATGTCTATTGATTCATTACTGACTGCGCCCATAGAAAAACTGACACCTGATAATCCAAACTACATTTATATCACAAAAAACTTTGACCCTCTTCTCGTTGATTTAAACACGATCGTAAATCAGTATCAAAAAGAGGGAGAGTCCAGAACCTCTACCATAAAATATATGGAGTTGTTTTTCTGGATTGTGACCTTATTGACACTAGCACTAGAAATTCAATTTATTTTCAAACCAATGAAAAAAGAGGTCCAAGCTGCGCTTCTTGAACGAGAACATCACAAAAAACATTTAGAAAAAGAAGTGCAAGAGCAAACGAAAAAATTAAGCAAGGCAAATCAAAGGCTCAATAAACTTTCTAATACTGACCCGCTAACAGGTTTAAAAAATCGTCGTGGACTTGAACAGAAAATTAACCAATTACACACAAAGAGTCTTCAAGGCAAAGAACATTACGCGGTAGCAATTTTAGATCTAGATAAATTTAAGCACATAAATGACACCTATGGACACGATTGTGGAGATATCGTTTTAAAAGATGTGCTGAAGCACTTGTATATTATCTAGGCGAAACCAATATTGTTTCTAGGTATGGAGGGGAAGAGTTTTTAATATTACTACCAAATAGTGATAGCGATGCAGCCTATGATTCCATTGAAAAACTGAAGAAAAATGTTTCAGAAATGACAATAAAACACCTAGAAAACACCATTAAAGTGACATTTAGCGCAGGCATAACAAGTACACAAGACCACAAAGGGATTGAAAGCGGTGAACTATTACGGCTTGCGGATACGGCACTATATCAAGCTAAAAATTTAGGGCGTAATCAAGTAAAAATATATTGCCATACTGGTTAAAATCATATGTGAATCAACCTGAAACACTATTGACCTCATAATAGATGACGACCACCATCTAACTGCAAAATAGACCCCGTTGTATAAGAGCTGTTCATCAAGTAATCAACAGCCTGCCAAATAACTTCTGCTCCTGGTTCAATCGGAATGGCTGATTGATTTAAACGTTTTTTCTTATACTCTTCATCATCGTTTTGATTAAACTGAATTAGGGCTGGTGCAATATCATTCACCTTAATATTAGGTGCAAATTGCTTTGCAAATCCCTTACTGACTGTCTGTAAAGCAGACTTACTAGACAAATAAGCAATATGTGAATCTGTCACTCGGCTAACACTGTAATCAGACAAAGAAATAATATCTTTAAATTTATCGTTTGATGCCAATAGTAATGAATGTAAATTTTGATTGAGAAAGATAGGCGCTTCAACATGCACTTTAAATAGGGCACGATATTCCTCAGAGAAAGGCGGAGCTTGTTTGTCATTTAACCACAATGAAGCATTGTGAATAATCGCTCGAATACTAACAACCTTTTCTTTTATGATTTCAACCAGGCCTGGTAAAGCCTCTTGAGCAGTAAAGTCACATTGTATTGCTATAGCACCCAATGAAACCAACTCATGTACTTCTGCTCTAGGTGTTCGATAAGTAAATACAACAGGGTAGTCTGTTTGCTGAATAAACTGGCGAACCAAATAAGCCCCAATACGCTGTCCACCGCCAGTAATCAATACTGCATTTTTAACTTGTGACATCTTTCTTTCTCAATAAAGGTTAACTTATTGGCCAAATAACTTTCAAAAAGTGATTTCAGCCATGTACAAATATTGTAGCCCTTTTGTGTCAAGACAAGGTAATTGAATAATGAGATAAAGCTTAGCTGAATTGTAATTCAACTAGCGTTTTTTAGAATTTAAAAAAACTAAAACAGAAGTGACTGGCACAATAACAATATAGATGAGAGGTACCACTACCATATAGAGAAACTCAAAGGTTGTAAGAGTAAGTTCAGCTAATGACCATGCGACTGTAAAAAAATAATCAATCCAGCTGAACATAAAATAACTAACTGTATCACTGGTACTGACGCCAAATAGGATGTAAAGGCTTTAAACATAAACTATCCAGAGCAAATAAAACATAAATCTCTATTAATTTGCCGTTATTGTACCTACATATTATTATTTATAAAATGTACGCACTTTATAATTAAAAATATATATAATTAATCTAATCTTTTTCAGATAGAAAACCAAGCTTTAATAAACAAAGAACTGCATGTAAAAGTTTAAGCAAATGTTTATATTTAATTTTCAGGACGTTGCATCAATATTTTTTATATAATACCGGGTTCGCATACATATTTAATTTAAACACGTGAAAACAGAGAAAAATAATAGATGAAAAATCGTACATTTGATGTGGTAATTGTTGGCGGTGGAATTTCAGGAAGCGCACTGACTTACATGCTTTCCAAGTACACAAATGTCGGTTCAGTCGCCATGTTAGAAAAATATGGCTCTCTGGCACCCCTCAACTCTCATGCCCGCTCAAACAGTCAGACATTGCACTGTGGTGATATTGAAACTAACTACACACTAGAGAAAGCAAAGCTGGTTAAGCAACAAGCCAATATGATTGTGCACTATGCGGACCAAGTGGAAAAAAATGATTTTCTGTACAAATTCCCAAAGATGATATTAGCCGTTGGTGATGACGAGTGTGAAAGATTAGAAAAACGACATACTGAATTTTCTGAAGCTTTTCCATATATGGAACTTTGGGATGCGGAACGTATTGCAGAAGTTGAACCTGCAGTAGCTCTAGTTGATGGTAAGCCACGTCCTGAAAAAATTATTGCCTCTGGTTGTACTGATGAATATTCAGCGGTGAACTATGGCAATTTGGCAAAATCGTTTATTAATAGCGCCCGTAATTCTAATACGGAAATCAATGTCTCATTAAGCTGTGAAGTTGAAAAAATCGCTAAATTTGATGATCACTATGAACTCACAACGCCACAAGGGACTTTTCTAGCCAAATTTGTGGTTGTTTCTGCTGGAGCGCATAGTTTATTACTTGCTAACCAACTTGGCCACGGCATGGATATGTCTATTCTGCCTATGGCTGGCAGTTTTTACTATGTGCCTAAAATGCTGAACGGCAAGGTTTATACTATGCAAAATGACAAACTGCCTTTTGCCGCTTTGCACGGCGACCCTGACTTGATTGAGTTGGATAAAACCCGTCTTGGGCCAACCGCATTAGTTTTACCAAAACTAGAACGTTATACAGGTGGCACTTACTGGGATTTCTGGAAAAGTTTAAAATTAGACTTTAAGGTTATTCGAGTGTTCTGGGACTTAATGAAAGACAGCACGATTCGTAACTATATATTTAGAAACTTTGCTTTTGAAATTCCTAAAATACGTCAAAAGCTATTTGCCAAAGATGCCAGTAAAATCATTCCTAGCTTGAAGCCAGAGGATTTAGAGTATGCATCTGGTATTGGTGGATTACGCCCTCAAGTCATTGATAAAACCACCATGCAACTGAAATTAGGTGAGGCAAGCATTGTTCCTGAAGAAGAGAACTTAATCTTTAATATGACCCCCTCACCAGGCGCAACCACTTGTTTAGGTAATGCTTATCGTGATGCTCAAATTATTGCTGAACGTTTAGGCATTGAACTAGACAAAGAACGTGTGGTTAACGAACTACTTGGCGGCACCGATATTCCACGCTAGGGAAGGGCTGATTAAAGAGGTTGGTTTCTGGACAAGCCAAATTTTCAGCATCAAGGCGTTTTTTCGCAGGCGTATGTCAATACGGCAAGAAAAAACAACGCAGAGGCTGGGAATTTGGCTTAGTCCCCTTCGGGCGGGACTTTAAGGGGGCATCTTCGTTGTTGGGCTTCTTGACAAGGGCAAACCATTGCCTGCAAAGCCCGCCTAGAATCTGCCATCTTAAAGCTCCCGCAGAATCTCAAATTATTTAATCAGCACTTCCCTAGGATTGAAGATGAATTCCACACTCCCAGTACACCTTATAACAGGCCTGCTTGGCAGTGGAAAAACCACCTGCTTAAAACACCTAATTCAACAAAAACCGGTTAATGAAAACTGGGTTATTTTAATTAATGAATTTGGTGAAATTGACATTGACGCCAGTCAACTCGTTTCCAACACAACATCCAATACCATCGATATTCATGCCGTTTCAGGTGGTTGTATCTGCTGCACCGCTCAACTTGGCTTAGTCAACACTCTAAATAAACTATTTCGTCAAACCACAACTAAAATCGACCGAATTTGGATTGAACCAACAGGCCTAGGGCACCCTGCTAAAATCATAGATGCTTTACAAAAAAGCCCCTTTCTTCGTGCGCTTTCTTTGCAAAAAATCAGTTGTATCATCACACCTCAACAACTCACTCCACAGCGTTGGCAAAAATCCAAAGTTATGCGAGATTTAGTCACATTGGCCGATACGATTATTCTAAACAAAACCGATTTAAGTAACGATTTTGAAATAACTCAAGCATTAAATATACTCAAACATTGTTACCCAGAAAAACCTGATATTATCGCTACCCAATTTGGTGAAATACCACTAGACAACTTGTTAGAAAAGAGAGTTGAGAGAGGTATCAACATTCTTTCAATTCAAAACACTCATCAAGCCGAAAATGAAGATTTAACACACAACAAACAAATAGCCAGTCAACAAACGCCCTATGAATCAGCGATACCTAAGACACGTCAATGCTATATCAGCTTAGATAATAGTGCGGATATAAAGCCGCTTTTAAGCATGGGGTGGATATGGTCAAATGAAATACAGTTCAACCGTGTTAAGTTAAAGGCATTATTTGAAAAGCTTGCCCCACATTTACTTAGAGCAAAAGGCATTATGAAAACCGGTAATGAGTGGCAATTAATCAATTGGAGTGACGGAATTCTAAGTTTTGAAGAGATTGCATGGCGTCAAGATAGTCGATTGGAATGTTTATTTACCCACAATAAAACCGTTGAAACAATTCACCCTACAAAGCTGGAAGAAGAGATACAAAGTACCATTCACAGCTACAATTCTTAGCTGCTTTTTAGAATTATTGGATTAACTAAGCAATTCACTTAATTATTTGCTAAAATTGTACTTTACTTTTTAATAATTTCAGTCAGTTATACAGATATTTACAGTTTCACCAAACGCATATCAAAAACTCACTCAAAGACGAAGGAAATTGCATGACAAAGCACATGCCCGATATCGCTTGCCAGCCTCATCACGGCCCACAAGGAAAACTAAACTGGGTAGGAATGAGCGGAATTGAACTCCCCATTCAAATTCAACAAGGTTTAGACAAAAACCAAATCGTTACAGTCTCTTCTAAAGCTCAAGCCTATGTCGATTTAAATGATCCACAAAGCAAAGGCATTCACATGTCACGTCTCTACCTCCATTTAGATCAAATGGCGAGTAAACAAGCTTTGTCTTCCAATCGGGTAAAAGCAATTTTAGAAGCCTTCATTGAATCTCATCAAGGATTAAGCACACAGGCATTTGTTGAGTTTAAATTTGATTACTATGAGCGCCGTGATTCTTTATTGAGTGATAATAGTGGTTGGAAACACTACCCTGCAACCGTTCGTGGTGAAATGCGTCAAGGTCAATTCAGTTGCGAACTTTCTATTGAAGTACCCTATTCTTCAACCTGCCCTTGTTCAGCGGCACTTTCTCGTCAGTTAATACAAGAAGCATTTGAAAAACAATTTTCAAGCAAAGAGATCGATTTCCAAACCATAATGGATTGGTTAGGCACGCCTGAAGGTATTTGTGCAACACCGCACAGTCAGCGCTCATATGCCCAAGTAAAAGTGAAAATTGCAGAATCTGATGAACTCGCACTTTCAAACATTATTAATCAAATTGAAAGTGCTCTACAAACACCTGTACAAGCGGTAGTTAAACGTGAAGACGAACAAGAATTTGCTCGATTAAATGCGTCTAACTTAATGTTCTGTGAAGATGCCAGCCGTAGACTGCAAAACGCTTTTGAAAGTAATACCGAATATTTAGATTTCTGGATTCGAGTCAACCATCTAGAAAGCCTGCATCCGCATGATGCCGTTGCTATCGTAACTAAAGGTATTGATAACGGTTACATCGATGACCCAAATTTAATGGACCCAATGTAATCACGTTTTTATAACGTCAGAAAACCAAAAGCCAGTTTAAGAGCAATCCTAAACTGGCTTTTTTATGGTTAATACAAAATCAGATGACTCTTTAAGTTCATGCGAAAGTTTAGCAATACCCTCACACAGTATTCAAAAAAACATCAGGATTTGGGTGATTATTCTGATGCAATTCAAGGCAAAATTTAACGAAGTTTGAGTACACCCAATGAGTTAAGTTTTAACGAAGAAACACACAAGATAAGCCAAACGAAATGTGGGAGATTATTTTGATGCAATTCAAGGCAAAACTTAACGAATTTTGAGTACACCAAATGAGTTAGGTTTTAACGAAGAAGTGCGCAAAATAAGCCCCAAATCAGTAGAAACCGTTTTGAAGCTCGTTATAAATCCTTCTCGCATTATTCTTTGCTGCCTGCTCAAATACGGGACGGTCTTTATACATTGACTGGTCTACGGCTTCTGCTTGTTCAACCGTGCCTTCGGCATCTACGATTTTTTTAATCTCTTTTTGCAGGTAACGGAAATAATCATAGGTCTGTTTTTTCACGGTAGCCATATCGGTTGGTGTTCCATGGCCTGGAATCACTTTAGCGTCGGCTGGAATGACTTTCATCATATTGTCAAAGGATTCCATCCAATCAAAACTGTTGGTGTAATTAAACATAACCGGCATACGTTCGTTAAAGGCTAGGTCACCTGATAAAAACAGGTTTTTACTTGGAACATAAGCACTGGTTGAAGCTGGCGTGTGGCCTGGCCCAAAGTCAATTAACTCTAACGTTTCGCCACCACCTACGTCTATAGTCATTTTGCCATCAAAGGTTGTAAACTTATCTGTCACATTACGTGAATCGCGTGTAATTAAATGCCCCACACGCTCTCCCCACTCTTGAATTTCTCTTTCAAAAGCTCGATTAAAAAGGTCGTTAGCTTGTGAACTTGAATAGAGGTTTTTTACACCTACATCCACCCAGTAACTCGCTCCAAGATAGGCATGACCTTGGTTATTTTCTACAGCTAACCATTTGACGGGTTTATCGGTAATACGTTTGATTTGCTGATGCACACTATAAGCAATAGCAGGGTTAGCACCGGCATTAAAAATAAACACTCCATCTTTAAAAATGATAAATGAAATATTGTTATTTAAACCAAAGTTAGATGGATTGTGCCAAATTTGACTACCTACAATGGTGTATACCCCGTCCATGACTTTGGTCGCTTTAGGAATAGGGAGTTCTTCTCCAATGTATCCTTGTTTTTTAATCAAGCCATTCGCATCTTTAACATAAGCTTCTGCAGCATGACTGGAAATTTCATCACCATAAGCTTTTAGTTCTTGAGCCCAGGCTTCAAATCCTTCGACATATAAATCTTGTTGTGCTGAAGCACCCACTGTCAGCGTGGATAAAATGGCTGTGAATATTAATTTTTTCATTTTACATATCCTCTATAGCTTGATGCAATCATAACACTATAACCAAAACAACACTCATTACTAAGTTCTATCGAGTGAATGAGAATTTTTATGTTCATAAACGTCAAAAATAGTTATGGCCATTGCGGCAATAACAGGGCCAAAAAATAGTCCAATTACACCAAAATGTATAAGCCCTGCAAATGTCGATAACACCGTAATTAATGTATGATTGGCAACCTGTAAGCCCTCTCCTGCTACGCCCAAGCTTTTGGTTAATCGGTTAATCATCAAGGGGCGCATAACATTATCAATCACAAAGCCTGTAATCACAATTCCCCAAAGAGCTATCACCACAGCGGTAAGATAATCGCCCTGAATAAGAGCGTAAATCACAATGGGAATCCATACCAGTGCCGCGCCCACTACAGGTATAAAAGAAGTGACGGCAATGGCCATACCAATAAACAGGCCTGGTAACCCTAACAACCAAGAAACAATGGCAAATGACACGCCCTGCATTAAGGCAATACCAACCACGCTTAACGTTAATACGGTGGATAAAGAAGAGAAGCGATCCATAATCATCTGGTCATACACGTTTTCTAGCGGTGAAAGTACTTTTAAATGATGCGCTATAGCATGACCATCACGATAAAAAAAGAAAAGTGCAAATACCGATAAACCAATAAAGGTTACAAATGAAGATGTTGTTCCCAACACCCCCTCTAACAGAAATACCGTGGTTTGTTGAACCAACCCTAGTATTTTTTGAGAGTGCTGTTTTATTTGCTCTAAAATACTTACTTGAGTAGCTTCGTTAATTGGTAAATGAGTTAATAATGACTGGTTAAACTGAGCTAAACTTTCAGCATCTTGAGCTGCCAACCAAGACTGTGCACTTCCATAAAGACTGCTGACTTGGAGACTTACCTCTACCAATAAATAGGTAACAGGTGCAATAACACCTACAAATATACCAGCACTCATAACAGAAGCGGCCATGGTTTTAGAGTTTTTACAATGCGGTAATAATAACTGATAACCTTTGTAACTCGCAGTGGCTAATATCATGGCAAAAAACAGCGCTTCTAAAAATGGTGCAAACAACCAAATGGTTCCGACTATTGCTAAAACCAACAAAATGATTAAAAAACCTTCCTCATAAGGAGCTTTGTCACGCATAATAAACCTCATTTAATTAAGATTGAATTAAGAGTACCCTACCATGAATAGAAATACTGCTGAAGTCATTATTAGACCACAAGGTTCGCTTCAAATACTATCGTCCCAAGAAGCACAACAGCTTTGTGATGTTTCCGATATTGGTTTAAATGATGTACTCAAACGCTGTGCACTCGCCGTACTCAATTCAGGTATTGAAGTAGACAATGAACTAGCTCTGCTAGAAAGACACCCTGATTTTTCTATTCGTGCCGTTGTTAAGGGCCGAGGTGTACAACTCATTATCAAAAATGCTCCACGGCACGCCTTTGTTGACAACCAACTCATTATTGGTCTAAAAAACCATCTTTTTGCGTTGGTCCGAGACCTTGTCTACTCTCGCAATGAAATTCTCGTTAACAAACAAATTAACCTTAATACCTCACAGGGCATTACCAATGCGGTTTTTCATATCGCCCGCAATGCACAGTTAATGCATCCCAATGTTCTGCCTAATATTGTTGTTTGTTGGGGTGGTCACTCCATTCCTGATGAAGAATACCATTACAGTAAACATCTTGGCTATGAGCTGGGCTTACGTAACCTAGACATTTGTACAGGTTGTGGCCCCGGAGTTATGAAAGGACCAATGAAGGGTGCCATCTTAGGTCATGGTAAACAACGTTACAACCAAGGTCGTTATATTGGTATGACGGAACCTGGCATAATCGCCGCTGAAGCACCAAATGCCTTTGTAAACGAGCTCTGCATTATGCCCGACATAGAAAAACGTTTAGAGGCATTTGTGCGCGTTGGTCACGGGATTATTATTTTCCCAGGCGGCCCAGGAACCATGGAAGAATTGCTCTATTTACTCAGCATCCTTCTGCACCCCGCAAACAAAGATTTAAAACTGCCTGTGGTATTAACCGGTGGCGAGAGCAGTCGAACTTACTTTGATGGTATTATGGCTTTTTTGGATGCCACCCTTGGTTCAGAAGCCACCAGTAAACTCAATGTGATTATTGATAAACCTCGTGACGTTGCCAGCTACATGAAAGAACAGATGGAAGAGGTAAGACAAGACCGTAAAGCCAGTAGCGACGCCTACTACTTTAATTGGCAACTGACTCTAGAGTTAGAACACCAGCAACCTTTTGTTCCGAATCACATCAATATGGCAAAGCTTAGTTTGCACAAAGAGCAACCTATACATACATTAGCAAGCCACTTACGTAAGGCTTTTTCAGGTATCGTTGCAGGGAATGTAAAAGCGGATGGTATTCAAGAAATACAACGCAATGGTCCGTTTGATTTACACGGAGACAAATGCATAATGCAGGCATTAGATACCTTGTTACAAAGTTTCGTTACGCAAAAACGTATGAAACTAGATACCAGTGATTACAATCCTTGTTATAAAATACATAAATAACTATTTACCGGACCTGGTAATAAATACTAGAAGGCCTATACATAAGGTCTCACTAGCCAATAATATTGAGATTAGCATGACATTTGAAGATTTTGACTTAGATCCTGCCCTACTTGAAGCTATTAAACATCAAAAATACCACAAACCTACTCCTATTCAAGAAGCGGCCATTCCAATTTTCATGGAAGGTCAAGATTTATTAGCTGGTGCGGCAACAGGTACAGGAAAAACCGCTTCTTTTGTGCTTCCTGCTCTGCAACACCTGCTTGATAACCCAGAACGTAGCAGTCAGCCACGTATTCTTATTTTGGCACCCACTCGTGAACTGGCATTTCAAATTCACAAAGTAGTCAAACAACTCGGTCACAACTGCAATTTTCCATCAGTGATTATCACTGGTGGATTTAAAATGAGTCAACAAGTGGATTATTTAAGAGACCCTTGCGATATCTTAGTTGCCACCCCAGGTCGTCTAGCAAAAATTATGGAAGAAGATGAAGTCGATCTGGCTGATGTAGAAATGCTCATTATTGATGAAGCAGATCGAATGCTTGATATGGGACAAGGCCCGACGGTACGTAGTTTGATTGAAGCAATTCCAAGTGACTTTCAAGCAGGCCTGTTCTCGGCAACTTTAAGTGGTTCAGGCATTGAAAAGTTTGCTGCTGAAGTATTGGAAGACCCAGAAGTGGTACAAATTGATGCGCCTAACCAAAAATCGATACAAATTCAGCAGGCTGTCTATCTAGCAAATGACAAAGCGCATAAACACAATTTAATGACCAACATCCTTAATGATGCAAGCTGTCAAAGTGCCATTGTTTTCTGCAATAAAAAAGAAAAGGCTATTGAAGTTACGGAATATTTGCAATCACAAAACCTGTCTGCTCAAGTTCTACACGGCGATTTTATTCAAGCCGTACGCATGGAGAAAATGCAAAAGTTCAAAACAGGAAAAATCAAAATTCTAGTTGCTACCGATGTCGCTGCCCGTGGTTTGGATATGCTTAATATCACTCACGTCATTAACTACGACATGCCTTTTAGAGGCGACATGTATATTCACCGCATTGGACGTACAGGTAGAGCACAACAAGTCGGTATTGCAATCAACCTCGTTGAACGCCATGACATTAAAAACCTTGAACGCATCGAATATCATCTTAAGCAAAAACTGCCTGTAGAGAAGATTGCAGGATTAGAACCAAGCTTTACCATTAAAGATGCAATGAAAAAGCTCGCAACTAAGAAAAAAGCAAAGAAAAGCGTCAAAAAGAAAAAGGCTAAAAAAGCCTTTAAGAAAAAGCGTTAACTACAAGATAACCAGGCCTGGTTAAGTTCTTTTAAGGTTTCGCTTTAACAATAAATAAGCAAAACCTTAAATTTACCCTTATTCAATGATTAAATCTCTTCCCTTGCAGGCATACTAGAAAGATAATCAAAGTAATAATGCGACAAAGCGATAACCGCTAGAACTGGAACAAACAGACCAATCAACGGAAGAGTACTCATTAAAAAGAGTGCCGCTACAGCCGAAGTTGGTGTCCAATTTGTCATGTGTTTGACTTCATTAAACATCTTCTCAGGTAATATCACTTGCCCAACATCCAAAACAATTGAATATCTAAAAAACATAAACCCAAGCAACCAAAACCATACTACATTCACTAAAGGAATAAACAACATTGGAATGGTCACGATAAACAGTAGCAATAATAAAAAGCCATAAACCAGCAATTTCCATATCATGCCCGTCATCGTTCCGTGCCCAAAATAATCTGTGTTAGGGTAATGTTTATCATGTACCGCCTTAACCAAACTGTCTGTCATAAAACCAGTAATAATCATTGCAAACAAAAGAATAAGATAGCTCCCTAAAAGCACTCCTAAAATACCTGCAATAACGGCAAAAACCATCCCAACAATCCAAATTAACACACCGCCTATAAATGGAATAGCGCCAATACTTTGCTCGGCTTCCGATGTCCACACGCCCATCTCTTGGACAAATGGGCTTTGAGTGACAAAATCGCTCACCAAAAACACACCAAAAATACCATAACCCATTAACGACACTAAAATAATAGCGGCAACAAACGGCACAAAAAGACGCCATAAAATAGCAGGTTCTTTTAAATCCGCGAGCGTTTTTAACAGCAAATCAAACATAATTAACCTTTAGGCCTATTAGAAATCACTCTACTTAATCCAAATAGATTTTATATTGGTGAATTCGCGAATACCGTGTTCAGATAATTCACGACCGTAACCTGAATTTTTTACGCCCCCAAACGGCATTCTAGGGTCAGAAAAACTGATGTTATTGACAAAAGTGGCTCCTGATTCCATTCCTCTCGCCATCGTTTCTGCTGTGGCAATGTCATCTGTCCAGATAGAACCTCCCAAGCCAAAATCAACGCCATTAGCAATACCTAATGCATGAGCGGGTTCTGTGGCTTTAATCACAATGGCGACAGGTCCAAAAAACTCTTCATTGTAAGCAGGCATATTACTGGTAACATTTGTCAAAATCGTAGGTGCATAATAACAACCTGGACGATCTAGTTGGTAACCACCCGTCACAATAACTGCACCCAATTCAACCGACTTCATCACTTGTTGATGTAGTTCATCCAATAAATCTTGGCGAGCCATAGGCGCCAATGTGGTTTCTGAATCCATTGGATCACCAGCAACAAACTTCTCTTCTATTGCTACTTTAAACTTTTCAACAAAATCATCTGCAATAAACTGGTCAACAATAAAACGTTTTGAAGCAATACAACTTTGTCCCATATTTAGGAAACGGCCTGCAACCGCCCCCTCAATGACCTGCTTCATATTTGCACTCTCCAAAACTATAAACGCATCTGAACCACCTAATTCTAGGACAGTTTTCTTCAGTTCAGAACCGGCAATGCTCGCTACTTTACGACCTGCATTCTCACTACCAGTTAGCGTTACGGCTTGAACGGCTGGATGCCTAATGGCATTTTCTACCAAATCGGAACCAATCATTAGGTTTGAAAAGATATGGTCAGGGAAACCGGCTTTACGAAAAACTTCCTCCATAGCCAAAGCACACTGAGGAACATTGGAAGCGTGTTTAAGCACAGCAATATTGCCTGCTATCAATGCAGGGGCGGCAAAGCGGAACACCTGCCAAAATGGGAAATTCCATGGCATAACAGCAAGAACAACACCCAAAGGTAAGTAAGCCACATAGCTTTTAGAGGCATCCGTTTCAATGACTTCATCTGCCAAATACTTTGGCCCATTTTCAGCATAAAAATCACACACCCAAGCACACTTTTCAATTTCAGCTTGGGCTTCAGCGTAAGTTTTGCCCATTTCAATGGTAATCAGTTCCGCCAGTGGTTCAAGATCATCCCTTAAGATCTCTGCAACCCGTTTAATCATCGTACAACGGTCTTCAATCGGAGTTAATTTTGACCAATCATCAAACATATAACCTGCTTGAGTTAAGGCGTAATCTAATGTTTCTTCATCCCATGTATCAAACTCAATCAGCAACTCTCCATTTGCTGGGTTAATTGACTGCATTGTCACAAAAACTCTCCTGTTTATTTTGCTCTCTTCATTTTAAAAGGTGTCGGCTTAATCCAGTTTTAGATTTTATAATTACCTAAATTATTTTCATTAGGCAAATTGAAGACGAGTCAAATTTTGTTAAATATAACTTGCTTAAAGCTTTGTAAAAAACGCAAAGCCTTTATTCAGCAATAACTTGTTGTGCCCAAGCATTGGCAGCCATAAAGTTATTGCTAAGTTGTCCAATGCCTAAACCATCGTATTGTAGGGCGCTTAATGTATCGTTTAGCCTTTCCATACTAATCAGTATATTAATAGCTTCACCCATCGGTCCTGTTTTATCAACTAGAGCATCAACCAGATCATCCGCTAAAGGCATCTCTGCGACCAGCTCTTCAATCTTTATTTTGAAAAATGCACTCAAGTTAGAAAACAAACCTACCAAAAAGAAACTATCTTTATCACTTGAGTACCCCGAGTTCTCGGCTAATAGTTCACAAAATTTCGCACGCATTAAAGAAGTAGTTAACAACTCTTGTGGGACATCATTCATACTGGAAAGCATTAACATATTCACCCAAAACTTCAGGCGTTTTAACCCCATATACTTAAGTGCATCTGCCACACTTTCTACACGAATGGGAATCCTTGCGGCAGGGTTGTTGATTGCCACTAATAATTTGTGACTTAGGGCTACATCGTGGCTAATTATTGCAGAGAGCTCATCAAAATCTGTATTTGGATCATTTACTTTTGCTAAAAGCTGAAGCAAAGTGAGTTTATTACCAGAAAGTTTTTGCCCGTTAATAATAATGGGGTTAGTAAAAAAATACCCCTGAAAGTAATCAAATCCAAGTTTCTTTAAATATTGAAACTTTTCTTCTGTTTCAACTTTTTCAGCAATCACTTTAACGCCTTTAGCGTGCAAGTCTTCAAGCATTTTTTTGAGCTTAACTTCGGTATAGTTATCAACATCAATCTTCACAAAATCACTGATACCAGCGAGCTTCAAACTCGATTCATCATCCACAAAGTCATCTAATGCAATCATAGAGCCATCTGCTTTTAACTCTTTTAGAGAACGAAGAACATCTACATCTCTAGTGACATTATTAGGTATCTCAAGCACCAAATGATTATCAGGATTAAGCTCTGGCAAGATTTCTTTCTTAATTAATTCCTTGGGTAGGTGCAACATAGCACTATGGTCGCCGACTATAGCCTGAAAACCAATTTCCTCTTCGGTTTTCTTTATCAACTCTATGGTCGCTTTAATAGTTTGTTTATTAGGATTTAAACCAAGATGAAATTGAAGTTCGTAAGCAAACACATGCATTTCTCGGTCTAATATTGGTTGTCTGCCTATAAACACTTCTGACATTTTCTAATCCTGTTTTGAATAACGATAAAAATTATTAGAGCGCTTTACACGAGATGAATGCACGGATTAAAAAGGCTAAAATTTCACTGTTTTTCGTTATACCCCAAGGGTACTTCCGTTGGGCGGCAACTTGGCAATAGCCAGCTATTATCTGTATTTATTGTCTCAATCAGAAAAATTGTATCTTTTTTTCTTTCGTGCCCACTCACGTAAAGCTCTCAATTACATTAATCATAGCAAATAAATAGAAACATTTGCATGACTGAACACGACCTAATCATATTTTTCAAATTCGTTTGAAGCAAAATTTTTACGATATAATACTAATTTTAATTTTATTTGCTATTCTATTTTGAGTAACAGTAAGTTTTTGTGGTGTTTTTGCTGCTATTGAGAAAGCATGTTAGCCAGCATATTAAATAAAATGCTTTACATACTTTCGCGTGACTTATAAAGTGGCAAACGCTATAAAAGGTACGATTACCTTCTAAAGTTGAATAAAAAAATTAGTTATTAGCCTAAACGGGATTCCAATAAAAATGCCAAATCTACCATTGCATTACCGCGCAAATAGATTTAAATCATTTTACTCATTATTACAATCAACACCTATGTTGAACGGCATTTCGTGTTTGTTTAAAATTCCACATCCTAAACTTACTCTATTTATTATCAGCCTAATATCTTCTCTCACTTCACTTGCGTTTGCAGAAGAACAAAAGAAAGCCCTTACTCCAAACTTACCTGTATGTGCTTATATCGCCTCTTATTCACCTGGTTATGCATGGCAGGATGGCATTCCAACAGAAGAGGAAGACATCAGTATCGCAACTGCAATTTTAAACTTAGCTCATAGTTTGAATATTCAAGTCGTTGCCGAAGGTGTTGAAACTGTTGAACAATTGCAGTACCTACAAAGCTTGCAATGTGATTTTGTTCAAGGTTATTACGTAAGCAGACCTCTACCTGTTAAAGACTTAGAAGATTGGCTAATGAATAATAATGCAAATTTCTTCAATACTAATCCAGTGCCTCCAATCAAACAGACTCATGAATAAAATCCCTAATCCCTTTGCGTGGCTAATTATTATCTTAGTGAGGTTCTATCAATTATTTATAAGCCCGTTAATTGGGCCAAGGTGTCGTTTTTACCCTACATGTTCCCACTACACAATCGAAGCGATTCAAAAACATGGGGTTTTACGAGGTTCTTGGTTAGCTGTTAAACGTATTAGTCGTTGCCATCCAGGCAACCCTGGTGGTGTAGACCCTGTTCCACCCTGCGGGTGCAAATCGCAAGACAAGCCGCAAAATACAGAAATAAAAGAAAACCAATCTGACAAGAAATAAGATAGCATGCCAGGCTAATCTGCGCATAGCAGTGGTCTCAACCACAAGCTTTATCAATCTCTAACACATAGGTTTCAAAAAAACGTCTAAATGTCTTAATTGTGAGCCAACCTAATTTTTTCTAACCAACTAATTCACAAAACTATCACAATAAATTCTTGTACATTGCTCAAATCGTTCCCCAAAAAAGCTACAATAAACAGTTAATTTTGCACTTAAATTTATCGTTTTTAGAGAAACAGTATGTCATCATCACAAACTATCAAAAACCACGCCAGTAATCACTCTGAATACCCACGATTTATCAACCGTGAACATAGCTTACTTGAGTTTAATCGTCGAGTTTTAGCGCAAGCGAATAACAGTGAAATTCCTTTACTGGAGCGACTTAAGTACTTATGTATTTCTAGTAGTAACATGGATGAGTTTTTTGAAGTGCGTTTGGCAAGTTTATTAGAACTAACGAAAGATTTAAATGCCTTAACTCAACCTGATGAACAGCCACCAACCAAGGTCATTGAATGTCTATCAAAAACAGCGCATGAAATCGTTGATGAACAATATCAAACCCTAAACCATGTCCTTATTCCTGCACTTGAAAAAGAGAATATTCGTTTTGTACGACGCAATCACTGGACTGATCAGCACCGCAACTGGATAGCCAATTATTTTACCGAATCTTTGCAGCCAGTATTAAGTGCGGTTGGCTTAGACCCTTCTCATCCTTTTCCAAAAGTACTCAATAAAACACTGAACTTTATTGTTTCTTTAGAAGGTAAAGATGCATTTGGTCGAACTAGCGGCCTAGCAATTGTGCCGGTTCCAAGGTCTTTGCCTCGTATTATTAAGCTCCCTAAAGAGGCTACTAATGGTGAAAACGACTTTGTTTTCCTATCCTCTATATTACACGCCAATGTCTCTCGGCTTTTTCCTGGCATGACGGTAACCGGATGCTACCAATTTCGAGTAACTCGTAACACCAACCTCTTTATTGATGAAGAAGAAGTCGATGACTTAATGAGTGCTTTAAGAGGCGAGTTAACAGGTCGACAATATGGTGGTGCCATTCGCTTAGAGGTAGCCGATAACTGCCCACAGCACATGATTGACTATCTATTAGATCGCTTTAATTTAGATAAGAGTGCACTTTATAGGGTCCACGGCCCTGTTAATTTACACCGTTTAGATACAGTTCCAGCGATGGCTGAGCGCCCTGATTTACTATTTAAACCTTATACACAAAAATCTTTACTGGCTAAAAAACGCCCATCCAAAAATGCTTTTAAGTTTTTCACACGCCATAAAGAGCCCGAAAACCTGTTTGATAAAATCAAAAGCAAAGACATACTGCTACACCACCCATACGACTCATTCTCCCCTGTTATTGATTTTTTGAAACAAGCTTCTAAAGACCCTAACGTTTTAGCGATTCGTATGACCTTATATCGTACTGGAGAAAATTCAGCGATTATTGCAGCTCTGGAAAAAGCCGCACAAAACGGCAAAGAGGTTACCGCTGTCGTTGAGTTAAGGGCTCGTTTTGATGAAGACAACAACATACTACAAGCTACTCGTCTTCAAGACGCTGGTGTACATGTAGTCTACGGAGTCGTGGGTTATAAAACCCATGCAAAAATGATTCTAGTCGTGCGCCGTGAAGGCGATCGAATCAATCACTATACCCACATGGGAACAGGGAATTATCACCATATCACCACACGTTTTTATTCAGACTTTGGTTTAATGACGGCCAATCCTCAAATAGGACGAGATGCCTCTAAAATCTTTCAACAGTTGACTAGTCTTGGCGATACAAAAGATTTAGAAGTTGTTCTCCAATCTCCCTTTACCCTAAAAAGTGTCATGATTGAACGTATTGAACGAGAGGCTAAACACGCTGAACAAGGAAAACCGGCACGCATCATTGCTAAAATGAACGGATTGGAAGAACGCGACATTATTGAATCACTCTATAAAGCATCTCAAGCAGGTGTAAAAATAGACCTAATCGTCCGTGGTATCTGCAGTCTTAGACCTGGCATTAAGGGCCTTTCAGAAAATATTACCGTTACATCTATTATTGGTCGATTTTTAGAACATCACCGTATCTACTATTTTGAAAACAGTGGTGCAAAACCTGAACTGTTTTGTTCCAGCGCCGACTGGATGAAGCGCAACCTTCTTGCTCGTGTAGAGACGTGTTTTCCGATTCTGGATGATGAGTGTTTCCAGCAAGTTTATACCGAAGGACTTGCTATGTACCTCCAAGACAACACAGGTGCATGGTTGTTACAACCTGACGGTAGCTACCTTAAAAAGCAGAGAAATAACAAGCCAGCCTATAATGCTCAAACTTTACTGATTGACAAATACAGCCAGTAGGCACAGCTACCAAGAATCAAACCTAAAAATGCAAAGGATTGGTTCGTGGTTCTAAAGACAATTCTATTCAAAAGCGTTAAACTGACCGCTAAATTAAATTCAATACATTCAAGATATCCATAACTAATCAACATGACTGGTTATCACTGAACAAATAAAATGCTTACATCCTTATGACAGAGTCTACAACGCCTTCTATTTCTAATGACGAACTTTTTGCCGCAATTGATTTGGGCTCAAATAGCTTTCACATGATCATTGCACGTGAGACACATGGTCAAATGCAAGTGGTTGATAAGCACAAAGAGATGGTGCGTTTACGTTCAGGCCTGGATAAAAATGGAAAACTGACCGATAAAGCGTTTCAAGACGGCATTGCTTGTTTAGAGCGTTTTGGACAGCGAATTAAGGACATTCCAAGTAAAAATGTCCGTGCAGTTGGCACCAATACGTTACGAAACGCCACAAACAGTCGTGAGTTTTTGAAACAGGCCAAAGATGTACTTGGCCATAGTATTCAAATTATTGCAGGCCAAGAAGAGGCTCGTTTAATCTATTTAGGTGTGGCTCACGGCTTACCTAATAGCGACGAACAACGTTTAGTCATGGATATTGGTGGAGGAAGCACGGAATATATTATTGGACAGCAATTTGAAAACAGTCATCTAACCAGCACTGAAATGGGTTGTGTTAGTATTACTCAAAACTTTTTCCCTAAAGGTAAAATAACGGCGGAAAATTTTAACGAAGCCACGGCTAAGTGTCGTCAAATCTTACGCCCACATCGAAAAACACTTCGTAAAAAAGGATGGAATGTTGCTATTGGCGCATCGGGTTCTATCAAGTCTATTGGAATTATATTAGAAATTAATAGTTGGTCAGAATCCGGCATAACTCTCCAAGGTATGCATGAACTTAGCAAGGCCCTCATCAAAGCCGGCTCTGCGTACTCAATTAAATTAGCCGGTTTAAAAGATGAGCGCCGTCCAGTGTTGGTTGGTGGTTTAGCTATTTTAATGGCAACCTTTATTGAACTGAATATTGAACACATGCAAGTTTCTCAAAACGCTTTACGTGAAGGTTTAATATTCGACACCTTAGGTCGTTTAAACGCTGAAGATGTTCGTGAAATCAGTGTTAAAGCAATGCAAAAATGGATGGAGGTGGACACTGAACAAGCAGACATGGTTGCCCAAACAGCTCAGTCACTTTATAAACAAAGCCATAATATCTGGAACCTTCACTCTGATGGATATGATTTAAAACGGTTATTAAAATGGGCGTGTCGCTTACATGAAGTCGGCATTTCTATAAGTTTCAAACGCTCACGTCATCACAGCTCATACCTTATTGCTCAAGCAGATATGGCAGGTTTTAACCAGCAAGAGAAGCAAGTTTTAAGTGCGCTAGTTTTAAACCAACGTGGCAAGTACAACCCTAATTCCTTTGATGAAATTGATGAAAGCGTCAAACCTCTTATGCCATATTTAACGGTTTTATTAAGACTTGCAGTCCGAATTCATCGTGGTAGAGATTTAGAACACGTTGACCCTATTTTGAGAATAGCAGACGATAAAACATTATATTTAGAGTTTGATGACAACTGGCTAAATGACCATCCATTAACCCGTTTAGATTTAGAAAGTGAAGCAAAACAAGTCAATAGATTTGGTTTCAATCTTAAATTATTGGATTAAACAGATAATTTAATAAACATCCATTTGTATTCGTTTTTGTTTACGCAATGTTTGCCAAAATTTCTCTGACTCATCTTGAGAGAAACTTCCCTGCTGTTTAATAATTTCAAGTAAAGCTTGTTTAACGGACTTTGCCAGGTGTGTTTGATTACCACAAATATAAAGATGTCCGCCTTGATTTATTAATATCCAAATTTCTGCTGCTTGTTCCATTAAACGGTTTTGCACATAGACTTTCTCTTTCTGATCACGAGAAAAAGCATAATAGGTTTCAACATAACCTTGCTCTTGCCAAACCTTGAACTGTTCACAAAATAGGCAGTTAGTCTGCCGATAGGTTTCGCCAAAAAACAGTAAATTTCTTCCCAGCCCCAAACCTTTTTTATATTCTGTTATACGCTGTTCTACAAAACCAATAAACGGTGCTAAACCTGTGCCAGCACCAATCATCATAATCGGTGTTTTGGGATCTGGAGGAAGTTTAAAAGTTGGGTTAGACTTTATTTGTACATGTAATATATCATTTGGCTGAAGTTGTTTTAGAAAGTTACTTGCCACACCAAAACGAATTCTATGCGCATTCTCATACTCAACTAATTTATATAAAATACTCACTTGGTCTGATTCAGTTGGTGCTGAAGAAATTGAATAGTAGCGTGGAGCAAGCGGAGAGAGCCAGTTTAAAAATGCCACCCCCTGCTCTTTGAGCTGGGGAAAGATTGCCAACAAATCAAGAATATCTTTGCCTTGGGCAAAATCCATCATTTCTTGGCGACTAGCCCAATCTCCTATATTCACCTGACGTTGCAACTTACTCAAAATAGCAGGGTTAAGCTGGGTAAGCTCTAAATGGGTTAATAAAGCGTCCAAGACACTCACACTACCAACCCGTCTAAGTTCAATAAGCTCTTGGCCTGTTAAATTCAATATATTTAACAACTCATCAACCAGTTCTAACTGGTTTTTTGCTTGAACAGTTAACCAGTCACCTGGCTGGTAAATTAAGGGCTCTTCAATAGATGTGTTCTGCTGTTCTAAAGTAAGGTAGTAAATCGATTTATCAACTGAATCTGGGGTAATACAGAAGTTTTTTGTGACCGTTAATTGCATGAAAATCGCTTTGAATTTGTTTTTACGAGTGAAGATTTTGATATAAATTTTAACAAAATAATAGGATAAGACACTGAAATTTACTTTTCAAAAATAAGCGCCTAAATGAAATAAAACTGAAATGAGACGAATAAGGTACAGACCCTATTCGTTTTAATCTGAAGATGAATAACGCACAAAATTATCAATTTTTAAGAGCTATGCTTAAGAAATATGCAAAGGACTCTATCTGATGCTTTCCATAAAAACGGTTAACCATGGCGCTGTAGCCAAAATTGTCACGGCTGACATTAAACCAGCAATCAACCCTATTCCTATTTGAAGAATCAAACTTTCTTGTTTAATTTGAATCTCAGATACTTGACGTTCTACTGCAGAAAAAATATCGACTTGTTTTTTTAATAATGAGTTAAGCGTTTTAATCTGTTTAAAAAGTAACTGCTGTTCTTTTTCCACAGTTAAACGTGATTTCTTTGTCTTTTCATCTAAATCCCGCAGCTGAACAGCTAATTGGCCAATAGAAACATCCATCTGCTTGACCAAACTCTCAATGGCGCTTTTATCCTCTTTTAACCACTCAAAATCAGGCGTAATCATATCAGACATATCTATATCATTAAAACGCTCTTGCTGACCTTCACCTGCACGTTTGCGACGCATTGCCTGTTCTAACAATACACTTTTCGAGCCTAAAGGTTCAACCTCTCTTAAATCAATGGCCATATTCCAATCCTTGTGTCAGTATTATCTGCAATTCATATATCCAAAGGATATTGAACCGTCATTTTATTGTCGTTTGTTTTGTATAATTATATTTTGTAAAGAGCATATGCATAAAGCATGCCAATTCAAACTAAATTTAGACTTGAAGAATGACACATTTCATTCTGCCTGTATAAATAGTCGACTCTGAATAACTCATTTAAATTATGGCAAAGCCAGCTTTTCCTCAACAAGGCAGAATTTTGAAGTGCTATCTAGATAACATAAGAAATTCTAACGAAGTTGAGGGAAAACTGGCGCAGCCCCTCGGGTGGGCGTTTAAGCAGATATTCTCGTTGT
>JAUUDE010000055.1 GCA_030826915.1 Thiomicrospira sp. | reverse complement strand
AGTAACCTTCATCTAAAACTAGCTGAGCTGCTTCGCGTTTAAATTCTGTTGTGAATGATCGTCTTTGTCTTGTCATTGAACACCTCTTTTGGATGGAGTTTACCACCTAAAAAAGCGTTCGGGTTTATTAGACCACTACAAATGTTTAGTACCAGCGATGAGATAGAGATTACCCCGAGCGCCCCTAGTGCCCACCACTCTAACTTCTTTTCAGAAGGACTTGTGCTTGAAGCATTGTCTACAGGTCTGCTTGGATTTGATTCTGGAGCGGCTTCTTTCACGCTGTCATCAGTGTTTTTTCCAGTATTAATCTTGGCCATTAATGCGTCAGTTGTTGCATCGTCCAGAAGTACGCCAGAGCTTAAGGCTTTTTCTAACTCCTTCTGTGCTTCAGCAGCAGCGTCCGTATCAGACATTTGATTTTCCTTGTATTTAACTTTCTATCTATAAGAATCGAGAGGGATAAAGAATTGTTTAATCTTTTTTGTTAACAACATAATGTGTGCCAATGAAAGATGGCGCATAAAAAACCCGCAATCTAGGTGCGGGTCTTTATTTTGGATTTTCTGGTTAAAAATCAGGTTCAACAATAGGGAATCCTAAAGCCGCCCAGTCCAGCATTCCGCCTCGGTAATAGTGGAAGTTTTCTGCTGGAAACCCTTCTCTTACAGAAGCTTTAATGGCCAATCCTGTCTGCGGGCAGACAGGTCCGTTGCAATAGGCAATAACCTGTTTTGCATTAGAGCAATTCCATCCATTCCCATTTTTTTCGCAACCAAGCTCATCGAGTCTTAGGGAAACTTCTGTATATGGGATGTTTTTAGCCCCAGGTATTGCCCCTTCTACATAATGGTCTTGCATCCGCATGTCGACTAAAATGTAATTGGGCTTACCCATGTATTTTAGAAGTTCGATCTCTGTAATTGGATTGACTCCTTTGACTGGAACTAACGGTTGTAGCCAACCTTTGTTCTTAGCGCAAGAGGTCATGGTTCGAGTGATTTTATAATCCTCTCCGTTTACCTTGACTGTATATGAAGTGTCTGCTGAATCAGAGCTCATGATTCGTAGAGGTTCATTATCAGACGCGATAGCACTCGAAGTGACACAAAGTAAGGCTAAAGCCCCAATCGACTTTTTCATGTTAAGTTTCTCCTGTTTTATTGTCAGACTCAGAATAGCTCTATCTCGTCTTCATCTTCTTGAGTTTCTTGAGAGGATAGCGAGGCAAGCATTCTTTCACGCATAATCTTACATGAAAAGCTTGATTAAAGTATTAGAAGTTGAGAACCAGTTATTCGATGAGTCACTGGGTAAAATTTTTAACCAGAAAGTTTAATTTTTTTCAAAATTATAAAAATTCAATCCAAGTCAACATGACTGAAGTTTTAAAAATTATCCTGTTTGATATTACAAGTCTGCAACAAATTTTTTAATTTCTGACCAGGCCTGCTGCATGTGAACAAAACGATGATCTCCACCAGAATAGATTACGCTTCTATTATTTAAACTATTTTTATTCTTTAAATCAGCTTGATAGCGACTTATTGCATAATTCACATCAATCACTTCGTCATCTTTATCTATCAATAGTAGCGTCGCAATTTTTGGGTTTGGCGTTTCCACATCATATTTTTTTAAATCTGAAATATAACCTTCATTAATGGTAAAGCGCTCACCCGTCGCCGGATTTGTATGGGCTCCTATACTCTCTCTAAAAATAGGTTCAGGATGTAACGCTGGATTAATCATAATATAGGGAATATTGTATTTTTGACCGAGGCATTGTGCGTAATACCCACCCATAGAAGAGCCCATTAAAACAACATTACTGTTGTTTTCAAGCGCTTCCAAAAGAATGGATTCAATATTATCTACACTGTCTTTCGGGGATTTTATTGGATAAGTCAGCGTTATAATTTGGCTAAAAACGTGAGGGCTTTCATCATTGCTATGCCCTGATTGCTCTTTAGCTAGTTCTTGCTTAAGCCACTGCCCTTTTTCACTGTTTCCGCTACTTAAAAAGCCGTGTAGATACACACAAATACAAGCACGCATTCTGGTAGAATCTCCTTATGATAAAAAGCCCTAAAATTGTCCAACGAACTTCGTCCCAAGCGGTCTTTAACTCTGCAAAAGAATTAGGGTTAAGTGACTTCCAAGCCTCGCTTGTTGCTAACAGAACGGATCAAACCGAACAGCTGGATGAGATTGTATTTCCAAAATTAAAACACATACAACACCCATCTGCTCTAAAAAATATTGAGTTTGCCGCAGAACTGATAGTAAATGCCATTAAGGGCAGCGGCGTGATTGTTCTGGCCACCGATTATGACACAGATGGTGTTACCTCAGCATGGGTTGCCACAACCGCTCTAACTGAATATTTCGGTGTACCTAATTCAAGAATCATTCATGTTATTGGTGACCGTAAAACAGGTTACGGCATCACAGAAGATGTTGTTAAACGTATCTTATCGATTGAACAGCCAATAGAACTTGTTATCTCCGCAGACCAAGGATCAAGCGATGAAAAACGTATTGCTACTCTAGCCTCTCACGGCATTCCTGTTTGTGTAACAGACCACCACCAAATTCCAGCAGAAGGTCCACCCAAAAGTGCTGCGTGCACCGTAAATCCACAACAGCAGGGTTGCGAATACGACAAGACAGTCGCTGGTTGTTTTGTGATTTTTCTGGTCATGACTCAAGTTCGCCAAACACTGATTAAAAACAGTTTGCTAGATGAAAACAGTCCTTCATTAAAGTATTTGGCACTCAATATTGCTTTAGGCACTATCGCTGATAGTGTGAGCCTGAAAACACCAAACAATAGAGCCATTGTTCATGCAGGGTTGCAACTTATTAATATGTTCCAATCCCCTGCTTGGCAGGCTTTAAGACAACTTAATGACAATCAAGGCTTACCTTTTGATGCTGAGTTTTTAGGTTTCCAAGTGGCCACACGAATCAATGCTGCCAGTCGTGTTAGTGATGTAACCACTGCATTTAACTTTCTATCTGCAACCGATGCTCATCAAGCCAGTATGTATTTAGAACAATTAGATACTGATAATAAAAATCGACGTGCCCAACAAGAAGTCATGCTTGAACAAGCAAATGAACAAGCATGTGAAAAATATACAGATCAAACCTACTCACTTGCTTTAAAGCTAACAGGAAATGCAGGCATTCAAGGCATTATCGCCTCAAGAATAGGTGAACAATACGGTGTTCCAACGGTTGCTATGACAGACTTAGAAGACGGTTTTTTAGCTGGTAGTGCTCGTGGTGTCGTTCCAAACATTGATTTGAGAGAAGCCTTTCAATGGATGTCAGAACAAAAAGAAAATTTGTTTGTTTCCATGGGTGGTCATAAAGGTGCTGCAGGCTGCATGATACCTATTGAATATTACAGCGAATTTAGCGATTTATTTGAAAAAGCAATCAAGATTCAACTAGGAGATTCACCTCCTACCCCAATTATTGAAACCGATGGTGAACTCCATGATTGGCAGCTTACACCAAGCTTAATTGATGAAATTAATGCATTGGAACCTTATGGAAGAGAATGGCCTAAGCCCATATTTTCTGGAGAGTTTACAATTGTTCAGGTGAGAGAAGTGGGTCAAAATAAAACCCATCTTTCATGTAAGCTTAAAACGGTGAGCGGCTCTATTTTTCAAGCTATATATTTTAATGCAAAACAAAACGCAGACGAGCCAACCCCATTTGTAACAGGTGATACTGTGAGATGTGCCTACCAGCCGAGTTTAAATCATTTTGCTGGCAGAACGAGTTTACAGCTTCGTATTAACACTATGATTTAAAAAGTCTTCTTTAGCAAAGAAAGCGACTCAACTCTTCTATTTTTTACATATTTCTAAATAACAAAAAACCGGATAAAACCCAGTTTTGTGTATATTAGTGAGAAAATATCATTTAACTTAAAAATTCCAAAATCCCTTTTTCAATATCCGCTTTATCAATTACTGTTTCTTGAGCTATAGGCTTGTCAAACAACTCCGCAATTTGCGCAGGTATGTCAACCTTAGCTTTATCAGCAATCATTTTAAGTGCATCGATATCATGTTCATATTTTTTACCTGTTAAAGCGTAAGCAATGACTGGTGAGAACTTAGTCCATTCTGCCGTTGAGTATGCGATGGTCTTGATTGACTTGTCTTCACGGCAGGTATCATAAGCTTTAAAACACGTAGCAGTATGAGGACACATTAAATAACCCACTTCAAACGCTTGCTTGATATACTCCAAGCCCTCTTTATCCGTACAGAAATCAGCGGCAAAAATAGCTTTTACTTGTGCTAACTCATCAGCCGTAATTTTATAGAACTTATCTGAATCAAGCTGAAGCATTAACTCTTTAGTACGCTCTGCACCAAACATATCAAATAAAATTCGTTCAATATTGGAGGATTTTAGAATATCCATTGCTGGTGAAGTGGTTGCAATTACAGATGCTTCACGTAAGTCGTATTCACCCGTTGTAATGAACTTAGTTAGGACGTTGTTGTTGTTAGATGCAATGTGAATTTGCTTAACAGGCAAGCCCATTTTATAAGCGTAATAACCACCTAAAGCATTACCAAAGTTACCACTTGGAACATTTAGATATACTTCATCACCAAGCTTGATTGCACCTTGACGCACTAGCTCTAGATAGCTGTAAATGTGATAAATGGTTTGGAAAATAATACGGCCAAAGTTCACAGAGTTTGCCGCAGACAATGAAATATCATGCTCTTTTAAAGAGGCTTCAAATGCTTGCGATGTTAATAATGTTTTAAGTGCAGATTGAGCATCATCAAAATCACCATGAATACCAATAACTTTTAGGTTATCTGCATCTTCAGTCACCATTTGTAGGCGCTGAACATCTGAAGTTCCACCATCAGGATACAAACACGCAACTTGAACATTATTACGGTTTTTAAAGGTTTCTAAAGCCGCTGGTCCTGTATCACCACTGGTTGCGGCTAAAATTAGGTATTTTTCATTTCTTTTCTCTGCCACTGCTGATAACACCGTTCCAAAAGGCTGTAATGCCATATCTTTAAAAGCACGGGTTGGCCCATGATATAACTCACTCACGTATAAATCATCGTAGACTTTAACAACTGGAACAGGGTTTTGTGGATCATCGAAATGGTCATAAAGACTTAAAGCTTCATCAATAACAGACTCTTCAATATCAACTTCAAATGCGGTTAACACATCTTTAGCCAGCTTCTTGTAGCCTGAATCTATATGCGACTGCATAAAATCTAAATCAAAAGTAGGCAAAGTTTCTGGTGAGTAAATACCACCAAATGAAGACATTGGGCTTAAGATTGCCTGAGCAAACGTAATTGAAGTTGGTCTTTGGCCATCATTGCCACGTGTTTCAATAAATTTCATAACAAACCTATTTAATTGATTTAGAGACCTTTGCTCGAGTGAGGCACAAACGAAAAATGTCGAAAAACTTGTCTGATTTAGGCAAAAAACGAAGCTAATAGCTAGCTATTAGCAAGGTTTTTAACAAAAATCAGACGGGTTTTAACCATTTTTATATGTGAATTCACTCGTGCTGAAGTCTCATTTAGTAATATATTTAGCGCGAATTATACAGAAATATAGCTCGATTTTTTGCTCAATCCTAGCTAATCACCAAGATATAAACACTTATTTTCTGAATTCAAATATTTACGCTAAGCCTTGCTTAAACTTTTTTTAAACCGCCAAAAGCGTTTCATGTGTGCTGTTGTAAGGTGACTATGGTATTCTTGACCCAAATCCAGTAGCAAAGAATCAATAGTACCCTGCTTAACGGCAGACATGAGCGGTTCAAACCAATCTTTTTCTAACTGCTGTAATAATTCAACCCATTCAGACATTTGCAAGTCATCAAGGCGGCTACTTAGGTTATCCAAACAAATAAGATGTTTATTAATTCTTGGGGTTGGAGACTGATCAATTCCACTTAACCAGGCCTGGTAGCTTTCGGGAACAGGACTAATTTGCGATTGGCATAATTTTGCCATACCTTTTAAATATGGGTGATTTGAGTAAATTGCCGCATCCATACGAACCTTCACCTTTTCGGGAGATATTTTACCCTCTCCCCAAACCCAAACACTGTTAATCTCAGGCCAGCCTTTATCTCTACGAGCCTCATTAACTGGATGTGTGTAAAACAACATCTGAGTTTCATTAAGTAACTGTCTCCAGTACTGAGCGGCATTTCCAGTTGGATAAAAGTCATTAACTGATTGGTAAGCGACTTTATCTATCACTGTAGTTTTAATATCTACCGACTGAACAATGGATAAATACCAATGATTGGCACTGGCCCAAATTAATTCCACTTTGTCTTCTGCAAAGTGTTGATTAAAAGCTTCGATTAATTGATGCGATTCATCCTTTGAAATCTGTAATGCCTTACCTGGAATTAACACCAAAGTATCTCTGTCAGCAACCATTTGCACTGGATCGACACTTAACCAAAAGTGATTGGCGTTAAACGTTTTAAGCTCTGCTTTAGCTTGAGTTGCCGCAATTGGCAAGCATTCAGGCTGATGAAATAAAAAACTGGCTTGTTGATAAAAGTTTTGTGGTTTGGCTGCAAAACGATCCGACTTAGCCAATATAGACTGTAAGGCAGGCAATTTTAGCGTTGATAAAGCTTCTTTAGCTTCTTTAACTCTTAACTTATCTAGCAGGCCTGGTGCCCAAAAGGTTAATGCATGTGACAATGAAAATTCCCCAAAATACAATAAAAAAGCCGGGCAAGCCCGACTTTAATATATTTATCTATTTGAATAAATAAACGATAAATTAGCCAAGTGTTTCAATACGAATACGCTGAATTTCACCATCAATATCATCTAGCTCAGCGAGTGCTGCCAATGCAACATTGATTTTAGATTCTTTAATCGTATTGGTAATCATAACTAAGGTTGCGTCATCCACTTTTTCTGAGCATGGCTCTTGGTGGAGATGCTCAATACTAATATCTGAATCTGCAAAAATAGCGGTAACTTTAGCTAGAACGCCACTATGATCCTTTGCAAAACAACGAACATAATACGAAGTTTCAATCTCTTCAATAGCAACAACCGGTGCAGATTCAAGCTTATCCGCCGCAAAACCCAATGCAGGAACTTGATCGGCTTGAGGCTGGTCTTGCCAGCGAACGATATCAATAATATCTGCAACAACAGAACTTGCTGTTGGACCAGCACCTGCACCAGGACCGAAATACATAGTTGGCCCTACATGGTTTCCTTTTGCCATAACGGCATTCATAACACCGTTAACATTGGCAATCAAAACGTCCTTAGGCACTAAGGTTGGGTGTACACGTAATGAATAACCATTTTCGGCACGGCTAGCCACACCTAAATGTTTAATTTCATAGCCTAATTGCTGTGCAAAACGAATATCATCCGCAGATACCTTGCTTATCCCTTCGGTATAAACTTTGTTAAATTGCAATTCAATACCAAATGCGATAGACGCTAAAATTGTCAACTTGTGCGCTGCATCAATACCTTCCACATCAAACGTTGGATCCGCTTCTGCATAGCCTAACTCTTGTGCCACTTTTAACACTTTAGCAAAGTCAGCGCCTGGCTTTTTCATCTCAGTTAAAATGTAGTTTCCTGTACCATTAATGATTCCAGCAACCCACTCAATTTTATTGGCGGCTAAACCTTCACGAACAGCTTTAATAACCGGAATACCACCTGCAACAGCCGCTTCATAATTAACAATGACGTTATGTTCTTTAGCTAACGCAAAAAGTGAATTACCATGCTCTGCAATTAATGCTTTGTTTGCGGTAACAATGTGTTTACCGTTTTTAATCGCTGTCTCAAGTAACGTTTTGGCTAAACCTGTACCACCCATTAATTCAACAACAATATCAACATCAGGGTGATTAACCACTTCTTCTGTCTTATCGGTTAAAGTGATTCCCGTTGTATCAACAGAACGTGAACGTGTTAAATCACGTACAGCAATAATCGCCACTTCAATTTTTTGACCAAGGCGTCTTTCAATCTCAGGTAAGGTGTTTGTTAATATATCAACAGTACCACCACCTACTGTACCTAAACCGAGTAAACCTACTTTAACAGTCTTCATTCTATTTGCTTTCCTAACGATTATCTTATGTATTTTTGAGTTATTAATCTTGTGAAATCAAGCCGTCTTTTCTGAACATATCGCGGATACCGCGAATAGCTTGACGCGTTCTATGTTCATTTTCAATAAGACCAAAACGGACATGGTCATCACCATAGTCACCAAAGCCAATACCAGGTGAAACAGCGACTTTAGCGTCTTTAAGCAATTTCTTAGAAAACTCTATTGACCCCATATCTTTATACTCTTCAGGAATTGGAGCCCAAACAAACATTGTCGCTTTTGGTGGTTCAACAGGCCAGCCAATCGCATTTAAACCATTACAAAGAACATCACGGCGTAATTTATACATATCCGAAATTTCTTGAACACAGTCTTGCGGACCTTCTAAAGCCGCAATTGCTGCAACCTGGATGGGTGTAAATGTTCCATAATCCAAATAAGATTTCATGCGCTTCAGGGCATTAACAAGCGTAGGATTACCCACCATAAAACCAACACGCCAACCTGGCATATTGTAACTTTTTGATAATGTATAGAACTCAACGGCAATATCTTTAGCACCCTCTACTTGCATAATTGACGGTGCTTTGTATCCATCAAAAACAATATCAGCATAAGCCAAATCGTGGATAACCCAAATATTATGTTCTTTGGCAATCGCAATAACTTTTTCAAAAAACTCTAATTCAACCGTTTGCGTGGTTGGGTTTCCTGGAAAGTTTAAAACCAACATTTTGGGTTTTGGCCAAGACTCTTTAATCGCTTTTTCAAGCTCTTCAAAGAAATCCACATCTGGAGTCATCTGAACATGACGCACATCCGCACCCGCTATAACAAAACCATAAGGGTGAATTGGGTAAGCAGGATTTGGAACTAAAACCGTATCACCTTTATCTACAGTAGCCAACGCTAAGTGAGCCAAACCTTCTTTAGAACCAATCGTTACAACCGCTTCAGTTTCGTAATCCAGTGCAACATCAAATTTATTTTTATACCAAGTACAAATTGCTTTACGTAAACGTGGTATACCTTGAGAAACAGAATAACGGTGAGTACCTTCTCGCTGAACCACCTCAATTAACTTATCAACAATATGTTTTGGTGTATCTTGGTCAGGGTTTCCCATCCCAAAATCAATAATGTCTTCACCTTTGCGACGTGCTTCTGCTTTAAGCTCGCCCACAATATTAAAAACATATGGAGGTAGTCTATTTATTCTTTGAAAATCATCTGCCACGAAAGTATGCCTTCTATCACTGTCTCAGTCAGTCCGTCAATATGAAAAGAACCAGAGTAGTCGTAAATTCTTGCAATTAAATTGCTGTTATTATCAGATTCTGAGAGGGAAATAATTAAAGGAATAATGATACAGCATCCATTTTTTTCGTCAATTGAAAATCACGCTTAAATCACCACCACAAGGGATTTTAAAACAATATTTTATGTAATTTGAAAACTCTAACGAAAGCGTTTTAATCAAGATTCATAAAACAGAAAAAAATTTCAACAAAATCTTTTCATTCACAATTCGATATAATTACATAAAACCTGATAGGACAAACTAAAAATGAAGTTTACTGAACACCGAGATTCTAACATCTACGCTGTAAAAAAATATGAACCAGGCCTGGTTATTGTTAACAACCTTTCTTTTGATCAGAGTTGTTACATTACCCAAACGAAGACTGAAAGTGATTGGCCTTGTAAATCCATTGACGCCTTAAGTGCCGAATTATTAGACGAACTGCTAAATGAGAAGCCTGAAGTAATTATTTTAGGAACTGGCGAAACACAGCATTTTCCTGAGCCAAAGTTGTTTGCATATTGCGCGCACAAAGGCGTTGGCTTAGAGGTAATGGCAAATGATGCCGCTTGTCGTACTTACAATGTATTAACCACTGAAGATAGAGAGATCGTTCTAGCTCTAATCATAAATCAAGCTTAAATTTATTTTGTACAAGATGAAAAAAACAGGCTTAAAGCCTGTTTTTTATAATCATGATAAATCTTTGATTTTTTTAAATTAATTTTAGCGTTTTAACATTTTTTTAATATCAATTTTTCGTCCTTGATAACGGGCTTCTAAATACAACTTAGGCCGTTTTGTATTGCCAGTTGCACCCAAAGTTGCAATATCTTGCCCCGCTTTAACTTCATCACCTTTATTGACTAACAATGCACTGTTATGTGCATAAATCGACATATAATCATTGGCATGTTTAATCACCAACATCCACCCATAATTAATAATTCCATTACCAGCATAGACCACTTTTCCTGGGGCAACTGCTCTCACCTTTTGGCCCGGTACACCATAAACTTCTAATATTGATAAACCTGCATTATCACGACGATATTTATAAGCAACACCTTTATGCATAGGCCAAACCCAAGCTTTAGACTTAACCTTTTTTGATCTGGAAGTCGCTTTATTTGCTGCAGGACGAGAAATCGCTTTAGCGGTCACATCCTTAGGTTTTGACTTAACCTGCACTATTTTTATTGGCTGAGGATTTACCGTCTTTTTGCCAGCCTTTAAAACTTCACCTTTACTGGTTTCTTGTTTGATTTTAGGTGATTTTTTTACCTGTTTAACAGGCTCTTCACTACCCGCAGAAAGTGGTAAAACCAATTCTTGTTTAAGGTAAATAATATAAGGAGGTAAAAGGTGGTTCAATCGAGCGACGGCTTTCATATCAACCTTACAATGATATGCAATTTCGCTCAAGGTATCACCCGACTTCACGATATAAGGTGAACGACATGGGTTACCTGTTACGGTTTTTATTGGCTTACTACTGCTTGTGCTGCCACTTTTATTTCTTTCAGTGTATTTCAAGGGAGATGAACACGAAGATAAAAAACCAGCTACCAAAATAAAAGTAACGATTCGTGAAAAACGAGTTAAAGAAACAAACATAGTGTTTTTATCAAATTCCAATTAAAAATGACTGATGAATTAATTATAAGGTAGTTAGTCGACTCTAAATAACTAGTTTAAATTATGGCAAAGCCAGCTTTTCCTCAACAAGGCAGAATTTTAAAGTGCTATCTAGATAACATAAGAAATTCTAACGGAGTTGAGGGAAAACTGGCGCAGCCCCTTCGGGTGGGCGTTTAAGCAGGCATGCTCGTTGTTGTGAATCTTGGCAAGGATACAACCCTTACCTGCGATCCACGCCTAAAGCCTACCTACTTAAACGTCCCACATAATTTTAAAGTAGTTATTCAGAGTCGACTATTTAGTATCAACTATTTACACCTAATGAGAACTCAGCATTTTGTAACCAATATACATTAAAATCAATATTACTAAGCCCCATCCAATCCAGTCAACCCATTTTCGGATACTTGATTCAAATTTCTGACCGCCAAAACGCATCAATCCTGCAACCAAGAAAAACCTCGCACCACGGCCAATAAATGAAGCAATGACAAATGGCAAGAAAGCCATTGCACTTGCACCTGCCGTAATGGTAAATAATTTATACGGAACTGGACTAAAACCTGCGACAAAAACGATCCAGACACCATATTCAGCAAACCAACCATTCACTTTTTCTATTTTAGATTGGTAACCAAGCGATTCAATAAGAGGCATTAATAAGTCCATTGCCCAATAACCAATTGCGTAACCTAGAATCCCGCCAAGTATAGAAAACACAGTAGTTAACCATGCATAATAAAACGCTTTGTTAGGCTGTGCCAAACTCATAGGCATAAGCATAACATCCGGTGGTATCGGAAAAAATGAAGACTCTGCAAAACTTAACCCGCAAAGGTAACGTGATGCCTTTTCATGCTTAGACCAAAGCAAGGCTTTATCATATAAAGTAGTAAAAATTTTCAAGCTTCCACTCCAGCTTTCATTGGTACAAACATAACCTCTCCTAAACAAGTTTTAAGCACACCATTTGATGTTTTTTTATAGCCATACAACAACTGTTCCGATTCACCAATTGGCATAACAAGACGGCCTCCAACTTTAAGTTGATTGAGCAATTCTTGTGGTAATTCAGCTGGCGAAGCGGCAGAAATTATAGCATCAAATGGCGCTTTATCAGGCCATCCCCAATGTCCGTCACTTAAAGAAAAATGGATATTATTTAATTCAAGCTTATTAAGGTTTTTTTCAGCTCGCTCAGAGAGTGGCTGAATACGCTCAACGCTATAAACTTCATCTACTAATAATGACAAAATAGCGGTTTGATATCCAGAACCTGTACCAATTTCAAGCACTTTTTTAATCGGTTGTGATGAATCCATCAACCATTGTGTCATTTTAGCCACTACCCAGGGTTGAGAAATTGTTTGTCCATAGCCAATAGGCAACGCTGTATCTTCATAAGAACGTGAAGCCATAGCTTCATCTAGAAATAAATGCCTAGGAACCATACGCATCGTTTCTAGTACATTCATATCATTCACACCCTTTTCCTTTAGCCGATCAACCAAACGGTTACGGGTACGCTGTGAGGTCATGCCAAGCCCTTGATAGCTTTCAAAAGCAGAATTAGGATACTGCACGAGTTTGTCCTAACAATAATAGATAAAAATAAAGTGAGAATCTTTGAACGCTTGGCAAATTACAAACCTTTTTCCCAGTTTTGGAGGGTTTCCATCATCTCATAGTGACTTAAATCAATTTTGAGCGGTGTTATAGAAGCATAGCCTTGTTCAACGGCATAAAAATCCGTTCCTTCACCGGCATCAGCGGCTTCTCCAGCAGGGCCTATCCAATAAATAGGCAGGCCGCGAGGGTCATTTTCTTTAACAACGGGTTCAGAAATATGACGCCTTCCAAGACGAGTAATTTTAATACCCTTTAAATCTTCTAATGGAATATCTGGAACATTGATATTAATAATGGTATCTGTAGTAAGGTTAAGTTTGGGCATATCATTCAGAAACTTGAGCAAAACATCAGCGGCCGTTTCAAAAAACTGATCTCCACATAATGAAATCGCAATAGATGGTTTTCCTAAAAAACGCCCTTCTGTAGCAGCTGCAACCGTACCTGAATAAAGAACATCGTCTCCCATATTCGCACCCGCATTAATCCCCGAGACAACAATATCTGGTTGATAATCTAACCCACCGTTCATGCCTAGATGAACACAATCTGTTGGTGTGCCATTAACACTATAAACATGACAGCGTGGATCTTCACTAAGACTTGTGTGTAAATTCATACGCAGAGGCTCTAAAAGCGTCAATGAATTACTGGCTGCACTTCTATTTCTTTCAGGTGCCATAATGTCTAAACGTGTAAATGCTAGATTTTGACGTAAAGAGTGAAAAACGGTTTGAATACCTGGTGCAAAATACCCATCATCATTAGAGAGTAAGATTTTCATCATGTACAATACCTTAAAAGTTAGAAAGCGCTAAATAGTCGACTAAATACCTTTAGCAAAGTTTAGAAATAAAACAAACCCACAAATTATATAGCTTGAACCATGTCAGAAGAAGATAATTCTCTATTTCTTGAAGCAATGCAAGATGTTACACCATTAAATGAGACAACAAAACAACCTTTATACAACCAAGGCAAGGTAAGTCATACCCAGAAAGAAGTTATCAAGCGAGTCAAACGTAAGCAAAAAGTATATAAAACAAGCTTAGAAACTGATAATCCACATAAGCTAGACAAAGCTAAACATGTAACAAAAGTCACAACTTTTGAAAGCTTGTTTTACCATCAAAAAGGTATTCGATTACAAGAGTTATCAAAATTAAAGAAAGGCGACTTTACAGTTCAAGCTGTTTTAGATTTACACGGTCTAACCATTGACCAAGCCGAAATTGAAAGCTTAGATTTCATTCACCGTGCATACCAAGAATATTTTCGCTACATTAGAATTATTCATGGCAAAGGCTACAACTCAGATGATAGCTACCCCGCATTAAAAAACCTAGTAAACCAGATTTTAAGACAAACAAAACTTGTTTTGGCTTTTAGCAGTACACCAGAAAAAGACGGTGGTACAGGTGCGGTAAATATCTTTCTTAAATCTCATTAACAACAAGTATTCAAACCAGATCTTAACCTATTGTTAATTCAGTGTTTTCAGCAATAGACAAAGACTACTGGCTTGTCTGATTCGACTCTGAAATACTCCCTTCATTATCGTTCAGTCCATCCTCTAAAACAGCAGGTTGTTCTGACTTTAACTCAATAACTTGAATAAATACCTCATCCTCTTTAACCATACCCAATGTTTGTCTGGCCAATGTTTCAATTGATTGAGGATTGGTTTGCAAAGACTTAACCTCTTCAGCAAGTTTAATATTTAACAAACGCTGCTGCTCCAAAGCGTGTTCTTGTATTTTTAGCTGCTCCTGTAACGAAAAAAGCTCGCCGAGCCCTCCTTCGGAGGACAATAAACGAGCTTGTAAAATTACAATCAGGATAGCTAATGCAAGATAGAGTTTTTTCACATTGCAGGCCTGCTAACTTTAAATTACTTTAAGTTATAGAATGTTTTCATACCTGGGTAAACTGCTTCTGCACCTAAAGCTTCTTCAATACGAATAAGCTGATTGTACTTAGCAATACGATCTGTACGAGATAGAGAACCAGTTTTAATTTGACCACAACCTGTCGCAACCGCAATATCTGCAATAGTTGTATCTTCTGTTTCACCAGAACGGTGAGAAACAACCGCTGTATAACCAGCTTCTTTAGCCATTTTAATCGCTGCAAAGGTCTCAGTTAATGTACCGATTTGGTTGATTTTAATTAGGATAGAGTTACCTACACCCTTTTCAATTCCTTCAGCAAGAATTTTAGGATTAGTAACAAATAAATCATCACCTACAATTTGTAGACGGTGTCCATCTTTTTCAGTTTGGTACTTAAAACCATCCCAATCAGATTCATCTAAACCATCTTCAATTGAGATGATTGGATACTTATCAACCCAACTAGAAAGAAGATCTACCATTCCTTCTGAAGTTAATTCGATATTTTCTGACTTAAGCGTATATTTACCATCACTATAAAGCTCAGAAGATGCAGCATCCATTGCAATCATAATATCTTTACCAGCTTCATAACCCGCTGCTTCAATTGCCTCTAAGATAACCGTTAATGCTTCTTCGTTTGATTTAAGGTCTGGAGCAAATCCACCTTCATCACCCACTGCTGTGTTATAGCCTTTATCGTTCAAAACCTTCTTAAGTGCGTGGAATACTTCAGCACCGTAACGAATGGCTTCAGACATTGTTGGAGCACCAACAGGCATAATCATAAATTCTTGGAAATCTACTGAGTTATCAGCGTGCTCACCACCATTGATGATGTTCATCATTGGCACTGGCATTTGATAGGTATCTGTTTTGAGGTATGCGTATAAAGGAAGACCTTTAGACTGAGCAGCTGCTTGTGCTGTTGCGATAGAAACAGCAAGAATAGCGTTAGCACCTAAACGGGCTTTATTGTCTGTTCCGTCAAGTTCAATCATGACATTATCAATTGCCGCTTGATCCTTTGCGTCTTTACCAACTAAAGCGGCCTTAATTTCAGTATTGATATTATTAACAGCGGTTAATACACCTTTACCAAGAAACTTAGACTTATCGCCATCGCGTAATTCGATTGCTTCACGAGAACCTGTAGATGCACCAGATGGCGAAATACCACGACCCATTGAACCGTCTTCTAAAATTACATCGGCTTCAACGGTTGGATTTCCACGAGAATCGATTACTTGACGTGCTTTAATATCTTTAATTAATGACATTCTTTGCCTTCCTACTTCTTTTAAAATTTATTTAATCTGGGTAATTTTAAACAACCTATATGACTCTTAAATGACATTTTTCACCAAAAGGCCGTTAAATTATAATGTATCTTCAATAAAGCCCTGTTTTTTAACGGTATCATCCAGCATTTTAAGCGTTTCTAACAACGGCTTAAGATTTCCAATTGGCCACATATTCGGGCCATCACTTAATGCTTTTTCTGGGTTTGGATGAGTTTCCATGAAAACACCAGAAACACCCGCTGCAATAGCCGATCTAGCTAGAACAGGTACCATCTCTCTTTGACCACCAGAAGTGGTGCCTTGCCCACCAGGCTGTTGAACAGAGTGCGTTGCATCAAACACAACTGGACAACCAGTTGATCGCATTGAGGCTAAACCTCTCATATCAGATACTAAAGTGTTATAACCAAAAGAGGTTCCACGATCACACACCATAATGTTTTCGTTACCTACCTCATGCGCCTTGGCCACAACCTGATCCATATCCCAAGGTGCTTGAAACTGCCCTTTTTTGATATTGACAGGAACTCCTTGACGACAGACGTTTTGAATAAAGTTAGTTTGACGCACTAAAAATGCAGGCGTTTGCATAACATCAACCACTGATGCTACTTCTTCAAGCGGCGTGTCTTCATGCACGTCCGTTAAAACAGGAACGCCAATCTCATCTTTTACTTTTTGTAAAATACGTAGACCTTCTTCAACACCTAACCCTCTGAAACTTTTGGTAGATGAGCGATTAGCTTTATCGTAAGACGACTTATAGATAAAAGGAATCCCTAAAGAATCGGTCATCTCTTTTAGCTGGCCTGCTGTATCGATAGCAAGTTGTTCAGACTCAATCACACATGGGCCTGCAATTAGGAAAAACGGTTGGTCAATACCAACATCAAATCCACATAATTTCATCTAAATTAACCTTTTGCCTTATAAGTATTTGCCGCTTCAACAAATGCTGTAAATAACGGATGCCCATTTCTAGGAGTCGATGTAAATTCTGGATGGAACTGGCAAGCGATAAACCAAGGATGATCTTCTGCTTCAACCGTTTCAACCAAACTACCATCTTCTGAGCGACCTGAAATAATTAAACCAGCATCTTCAAGTTTAGCAACATAACCATCATTCACTTCATAACGATGACGATGACGCTCACGAATGACATCTGAACCATAGACCTGACGCAATTTTGAATCTGACTTAAGCTTACAATTCTGTCCACCTAATCGCATGGTTCCGCCAAGGTCTGCATCTTCGGTACGCTCTACCTTGTTACCATTTTCATCAGTCCATTCGGTAATTAGAGCAACGACAGGATGAGGTGTATTTGGGTTCAACTCACTACTATGTGCGTCTTTTAAACCAGCAACATTACGTGCATATTCAACAACAGCCATTTGCATACCTAAGCAGATACCTAAATATGGAATTTTATTTTCACGTGCATATTGAATAGCAAGAATTTTACCTTCGACACCACGTTCACCGAAGCCACCAGGAACAAGAATGGCATCCTTACCTTGTAAACGTGACAAACCTTCTGTTTCCAAAGATTCAGAATCGATATAATCAATATTAACACGTGTACTTGTATGAATGCCTGCATGAATTAACGCTTCAATCAGTGATTTATAAGCTTCTGTTAAATCAACATACTTACCAACCATTGCAATTTCTACGCTCTTAGTTGGATTTAATTGAACCTTAACCACTTCGTCCCAGTCAGACAAATCAATCGGTTTGGCTTCAATTCCAAGGCGATTGACAACCAATTCATCTAAATCTTGTTCATGCAACATACGTGGTACAGCATAAATCGTATCTGCATCAAGTGAATTGATTACCGCTTTCTCTTCTACATTAGTAAACAACGCAATTTTACGTTTTTCACTAGCTTCTAAAGCCATTTCAGAACGACACACCAAAATATCTGGCTGAATACCAATTGAACGCAGTTCTTTAACAGAATGCTGAGTAGGCTTTGTTTTTACTTCACCAGCTACAGCAATGTATGGCAAAAGCGTCAAATGCATAAATAAGGCTCTATCACGCCCTACTTCAATGCTTAACTGGCGAATCGCTTCTAAGAAAGGTAAGGATTCAATATCCCCAACGGTTCCACCAACTTCAACTAATGCTACATCACTTCCTGTTGCAGCCGATTGAATTCGTTTTTTAATTTCATCTGTTATGTGCGGAATGACCTGAACGGTACCACCAAGGTAATCACCACGGCGTTCGTTACGAATAACCGTTTCATATACCTGACCAGTTGAAAAACTATTACGACGGGTAAAGTGACGTTGAACAAAGCGCTCATAGTGACCTAAGTCTAAATCCGTTTCAGCACCATCATCCGTTACAAAAACCTCACCGTGCTGCAATGGGCTCATAGTTCCAGGATCAACGTTAATATACGGATCCATCTTTAGCATACTAACCTTAAGGCCACGTGCTTCTAACAAGGCACCCAAGGATGCCGCTGCAATGCCTTTTCCAAGAGAAGAAACTACACCACCTGTTACAAATATAAATTTAGTCATCAATACACACTTTATAGAAGTTTTGAAATTACGATTGAAGGTATCAGAATGGAAGGGAATTATAGCTTAAACCACTACTTTCAGCAATGAAATAATTAAAATTTAACCTCTGCAAAACAGCGAATTGAAAGCTAAAGCAACTCCATCAACCTCATGCGTTGTAAATAACTCAATTTAATTGATTTTTTTAGCGATTTATCAATAGCAAACATCTCACCCTTTAAACAATCATCACAACCTAAAACACTCAGCACCAACCCATCAATGGTTGAGATGACTGGCCATACAGAACGCTCCCAAAATGGAATTTTATGGTTCTGAAAGAAACGCTTTAAAAGCTTTCTATTCAGTTTATCACCAGGTTTGATTGCCCTAAAATAAACTTTAGATTCACTACTTAAGAGATTGTAATTAATAAAGAAATCTTCCTTATAAGCCATATCGTCAGAGCCTAAGCCATTAAACTCTTTCTCAAGTTCTAAAATATCTCCAATACTACAACCATATTCACTTGGTATTTTTTTCAAATAATAAATACGATCTTTATAAACCCTTAACTGACCATTTGATAATTGGTAAGAAAACTTTTGATTCTCACTCTTTGCATAATTTTTTAAAGCTGAATATAACCATTCATAATGCGTCTTACTCAACACAACAGCTGGCCAATTCTGTTTAAACCAATAACGAATAATGTTTTTTTGTTCTAACCAGGCCTGCTCATTTACATCTTTTAATTCAACAAAAACCTTTGAATTCTGGATTGAGCGTAAATCCTTTTTTGCGTATTTATCTAATAAAGTACTCGCTTCTTGCATATGAGAAGCAGTGGAAGAGAGACTGGCATGAATAGTCGGCCATGTTAACTCTATTTTTGGAAGAATTTCGTTACGCACTAAATTGCGTCGATAAACAGAAGAATGATTGCTCTCATCTGTAACAAATGAAAGTTGATGGGTTTCTGCATATTCAACCAATAACGAATATGGAATATTGAGTAAAGGCCTGCAATGTAAGCTCTGCTTATTATCGTGCAAATATATGCTATTTGGCATGGCTGCAAGCCCATTCACACCCGCACCTCTAAAAAGGTTGAGCAATACAGTCTCTGCCTGGTCGCGTTGGTGGTGCCCTGTCACTAAAACTGAATCACGCTCGCCCCGTTCATTTATGACATCTGACAAAGCCTGATATCTAAGTTGTCGCGCAACGGCTTCAACTCCTTTTCTTGCCGTAGCTTGGATATCAACATTTAAAGCAGTAAATTCAACACCTAAATCATGACAAACTTTAGCGCAACGCTCTGCCCACTGTGCGGATACAGCTTGCAATCCATGATCAATATACACAGCAATAATTCGATGATTATCTAACTTAGATTGAACTAACGCGTGTAATAGCACAGTAGAGTCTAAACCACCACTAAAGGCAACATAAACCGTAGGAGTTTTTTGAAATGTATTTATGAATTTATCGATGGATAAATTAACATGAGAAGCAGATAAATCTTTTGAGAAAGACATTAACACCCCTATTGACTAGAGGCGTTGCAAGAGAATATTTTTTGAATATAAATTAGGCAGATTCAAAATTACCATAACCCATATAACGCTGATAGCGACTGGAAACTAATTCGTCCGTTGATTTTGTTTTTAAGATATTCAACTGCGCTAACAAAGCGTTTTTTAAATTCTCCGCGGCAAGGTTGTAATCACGGTGAGCACCACCTAATGGTTCTGGAATAATTTCATCAACCAAACCTAATGATTTTAAACGCTTAGCTGTAATTCCTAGAGCTTCAGCCGCATCAGAAGCATTGGCGGCATTTTTCCATAAAATCGAAGCACAGCCTTCTGGAGAAATGACCGAATAAGTACTGTATTCCATCATCATAGTGACATCACCCACACCAATGGCTAAAGCACCACCAGAACCACCTTCACCAATAACGGTACAGATAACCGGCACTTTCAACTCTGACATTTCAATCAAATTACGTGCAATCGCTTCACTCTGTCCACGCTCTTCTGCATTGATACCAGGGTAGGCACCTGGAGTGTCAATAAATGTAACGATTGGCAAACCAAAACGCTCTGCCATTTTCATTAAACGTAACGCTTTACGGTATCCTTCAGGACGTGGCATACCGAAATTACGGCGAATCTTTTCTTTAGTATCACGGCCTTTCTCTTGAGAAATAACCATGACCGACTGGCCTTCTAAGCGAGCAATACCTGCAACAATGGCTTGATCATCTGCAAACGCTCTATCACCATGCAGTTCTTTAAAATCTGTAAATACAGAATCAATATAATCTAAAGCGTATGGACGTTGGGGGTGTCTCGATACTTTAGCAATCTGTACATCTGTTAATTTCTTAAAAATTGATTCGGTAAGATTTTTACTCTTTTCTTCTAAAGCAGAAATCTCTTGAAGCAGATTCATATCTCCGCCATCTAAGTTGCGTAGCTCTTCAATCTTTGCTTCTAACTCGGCAATAGGTTGTTCAAAATCTAAAAAATCAAGTTTCATATTCTTCTTATTCCGTCATAACAATGGAGTACATTTAATAAAAGTATTCTACCAAAAATGCTTATGTAATGGATGTTTTGAAAACTTTTTTTCTAAGATTATTAATCAATATTTTTCAAAGAAAAAATGAAACCCTACTACCTAAAATGAAATGTATGCAAAATAGTGTAGACTTAGCACCCAAAATATTTTGCTCAATGCAAAATCATTAAGTCTTCAAAACCAAAACAGCAAACGAGATTCCAATGTTAAACATGACAACAAAACGAACTGCACTCATCGCTTTAATAATGCTTTTAAGTGCAAGTAATGCCTATTCATCTGACAAAACAGGTTATTCTGGCTCAGGAGAGCTCGGACTAAGTTATAGCACAGGAAACACCATAAACACCTCTGCTTACGGTGCATTAAAGATCAATTTCTCGCAGAAAAACTATCTTGTAAAATCCACTATTGAAGCCAAGTATCAATCAGAAAATGATACACAAACAGAAGAACGTTATATCGTTGATATTCAGATGAATCGTTATTATTCAAATGATAAAAGTTATTACAGTTTAATTGGCACTCGATTCGAGAAAAATAAATTTGAAGATATAGATTTAGATAGCACTTTTTCGCTGGGTTTAGGTAAAACGTTATACAAAACAACTGCAACTCAACTTAATGGTGAAATAGGTGTTGGTTATCAAAACACCGACTACATTACCAAAGGCGTTAAATCTGAAGATCAAGTAGTGGGAGTGGCTAAATTAGATTTAACTCATCAAATTAATGAACAAGTCAGTTTCACTCAAGACCTAAAATATACCTCAGGCTCTACTCAAACAAAGATTGAGAGCAACACCGGTTTTAAAGTGAAAGTCGCTGAAAAATTGAACTTAAAGGCTTCATACAAATATAGACATAATGATAACCCTGCTCCAGGAACCAAAAAAACTGACACTCAAACAATGCTAACTTTGATTTATGATTTCTAAGTAAACAAGGTTAATTAGTTACTCAACGGCTGTGTATAATTTAACGTACACAGCAGTACCATTCAGCTTTAAAAAGTTCCATTAAATCTTTTATAACCGAACTCTTAGTTAAAACACTTCTGTTTGGTATTTTGTAATTCTTCATAAATATTAAGCAAAGCTTGGTGATTCTGGCTATTATTAAATATAGTCATACCTAAATCTTCACCTGCAAACACCATTTTTCCTTCAATATGTAACCAGGCCCGGTCACTTAATAACTTTCCAAACAGCTGTTCAGTCACAAAATGATCTTCAGTGGATTCTTGAAGCATTTCTAAACAGAATTTAAGCGCATTATATTGAACTAGCCACTTACTCTGTGGATTAACAAAATAGATAACATCATGCAACGCATCTAAGGCCGTCTCATAGTCTTGAGCAGCAAGCAATGCCCAAAATTTGAGCTCAACCACCTTTAACTCAGCCCAAAAACTACCTGCATCTGGCATTAAACCGATAATAGAGGCGACACCTTGATGATCACTGAACCCCAATGCATCTATTAAATCAACCAATCCAAGATAGTCCTGAGTTGCATCCAAGTTAAGTAAGGCTTCTCTTAATAAACGCCCTACATTTTGATTACTGTCAATCAACTCTTCATTTGGGTAAATCTCAGACATACCTGGTACAACAATTCTGCAAGCTTCAAAACCACAATGTTGATAATTGGCCACATAAACCTGTGTACCCTGCTGTTCAACCAAGTTACATAACTTAAGCCACTGAGATTCTGTATCACCAGAAAAATCCCAGTTTACAAACTCAAAGTCATAATTCTGGGAGATAAAATTTGCATGAATGAGTCCACTGGAATCGATAAAATGGTTTTCGATATTTTCATCTTCTGCAATCGCTTCTTCATCAAACACAGGTATTTGAAAGCCATCAAGATTATCTAGATGTCGTCCCTGCAATGACTCTGTTAAGGTTCTTTCCAAAGCAACTTCAAATATAGGATGAGCTCCAAATGAGGCAAAACAATTACCTGTTTTTTGTTCAAACAGTGTGACATTAATGACAGGAAACAACCCTCCCAATGAAGCATCCCTCATAGAGACTTCAATACCGACCTCTTTTAGTGCTGAAACAGCCTCAACAATGGCTGGAAATTGCTCCACAACATCATTAGGAATCTCTGGTAAACACAAGTTTTCTCTTAATATTTTTGCCTTAACCCAACGTTCAAAAACCTCAGACAACCCTTGAACTTGAGCTTCTAAAGCGGTATTGCCTGCAGATAGACCATTACTTGCATAAAGGTTACTTAATAAATTCATTGGAAAGTAGACTGTTTCGTTTGTATGCACATTCACCATCGGAATCGCTTTAACAATATCTTCTGAATCATTAAAACTTAGCAATTCATTAAAACCTAACTCGCCTTCTGTATCATAAAACTGCCACAACTCTTCTGTAAGACATCCTTTTATATTCTGTTCGGTAAATGATTTTTCATCTGGGTAATAGAGCCAGTCACAGCCTTCTTGTGAAGGTTCAATCCAGTAATCAGAAAAAAAGTAATTTGTAGATAGACGTTCTAAATACTCACCTAAAGCACTCGCTAAAGTTGACTTTCGGCTTGTACCTTTTCCATTAGTAAACAGGCCTGGGCAACGTTCATCATGAATATGTAAAGAAAATACATTGTTTACAGGATTTAACCAAGATGCCTCATGAATTTTAAACCCCATGTTTTTAAGTGTTTCATGCATACTCGCAATGGAATTTTCTAGACAGGCATCCTTGCCCTTTATAAAGGTGACTTCACTCATTTACATACTTCTTTTCAATAGTTGATTTAGGATATTCACAATTTAACATATCCTCTAATAAATTTAGCTATGACATGCATCTATTCTTTTTATAGAACAGCTTGAAATTTTGATTAGAATAAATACTTGAAAACTCAGAAAAAAACAACAAGGCTATAAAAATGAAAAGTTTGAAAAAAACATTATCAAAACCGTCATTACTTGCTGCATCTTTAGTAGGTTTAAGTCTAACCGTATTTTCACAAAGTAGTATGGCAGAACCTCATCCAGGTAAAGTTCTGCATGACGATGCAGATTGCATGAAGTGCCATACTGCAAAACCATACAATCCACAAAAATCAGACTCTTGGCCTAAACTGGTCAAAACAGTTCAATTCTGCAACGATAACTTAAACGCGGGTATGTTTGAAGACGAAATAGAACAACTTGCTGATTATCTTAATGAAACTTACTATCATCATCCTAAGTAGTAAAAATCGTCGTTAATTTTTTTGCTTTACTTGCGACTAAACTCAGTGACTAATTGCTTAAGCTGATTTAAATCTTTTGGATCAGCTTTATCTATATCTTCTTCATATAATTGACTTTTTGAATCTTCGACAACCTTATCAATGGCTTCCACCATAAAATAATATTTGGTATTTTTTGATAACTTCTTCCAGTCACGTTGTTTGGCAAACCAGATATTCTTTAGTTCTTTATCTTCAGTAAACAAAGCTTCAATAGCTTTTAACGCTGATACTAAAGGCTTAATACTTTCAAATGGCATTAATGGTCGTCCAAAATCACCATAAAAACTCGCTCTATGCAGTTTAGCTAATTCAAATGCTGGATTCATATCCGCTAACCCAACCGCCTTTGCTTGCTGTTCAGCTTTAGCAATTCGTTCTACATTTAACATTGGTGCATCGGATTTCCATCGTCCAAATACAATATATAAATTATTGCGCTCAATAAAAGATGTTTTGCCATAACCTAAATCAACAACATCCTTTTTAGAGACTACGTAATCTAACTCCTCTTTATTTAACTTAGTTGTATCTGTCCACATATCCCACACTTGAGACAATTCATCCTTAGAACTAGTGGCTGATTCATTTTTAACCATCGGCACACATGAAACACCGTAATCATGCCCTTCCACATAATCAATAACCGAGATTTTATAGTCTCCATTGGGTAAAACCTGCTTTACTTTGCCGATAATAAAAGCATCATCTTTTATGTTTGCTGCAGGATACGCAACAAAAACCGTATCGCCAACTTTGAACTGGCTCGCTAAAGCACTGTTTACAAAAAGCACGGCGAAACATAATGCCAATACTTTAGAATAATGTTTGTTTATAAATCCAATCACTTTTTAACCCTTACCTTCCAGTTTGACAGCCAACACATCACAACTTGAGCTGTTAATAACAGAATTAGTAGTAGAACCAATCAATCGTTGTAAACCTGATAAACCGTGACTACCCATAATAATCAAATCATGTTTTTTTTGCTTTGCATATTCGACAATATCAACATCAGCAATGCCTGCAATGGTGTGGAAATTATCTATATTAAACTCTTTAGCTAACTTACTTAACCTTGTGTTAGAGGCTGAAATAATACTTTCAGTCATCTCTTCATCCCAAATACCAGGCATACCCATTACTGCCACATCTTCTAAAATGGGGTAAGTCGGAATTTCAACAACATGAATAAGTTCAATCGTTGCATGACAATTTTCAGCCAATGCCTTGGCTTTTTTCAGTGCAAAATGACTGTTTTCAGAAAAATCTACAGCAACTAAAATGTGTTTATACATCCCAGATTGACCAACTAAATCACTCATATATAAGTTCCTTTAAAAACGTGTTATTCACATTAACTGTGGATAAACTTGTGTGTAATAAAAGGTTAAAACAAAAAAGCTTAATAAAGTCTTACACTTTATCGCATATGCTTAAATTTTAAGCATCTGGTATTAATTGGCGTTACCATTTCATGCCTGGGCTAACTTTTTTTGCTTTCTTTCTTCAATTGTATCTGCAATATGGTTTCTTAAATACAATGGATTTGGAACCGATTCACTTAAAGACTTAGCTTCGTTGGCATGATTTTGCGCAATTCTGGCAATGGATACCGCATTTGGTAATGATGGGTACCAATCAGCAAACAATGCAGACAGTTCAGAGTACTCTTGTTCCGTATCACCAACACCAACAACCTTCTCACTAGTCTCAATTAAATCCGCTACGTCGGCAGGAGAAACAAGAACTGGATCATTAACTTGAAAACAATCTTCCTTAGGAAAGTAACGACCTTTTTGAAAATAGACTTCACCCATGCGAGCATCCAGCAATGCCACCCAATCGGTGGCCTGTGTTATTGATAAAGATTGAATAACACCTTCTGCCATTGCAAACAAAGACGATACTGGCAATACGGGCTTATCCCACCCTAAAGCTAAACCTTGAACCACTCCTGACGCAATACGCACACCAGTAAAAGCGCCCGGCCCTTCACCATAAGCAATCAAATCAATTTCAGAACAATCTATGCCTGCCTCTTTTAGGACCTCATCAACCATAGCCAAAACTCTATGTGCGTGTTTTTGTGGCAAAATTTCATGACGAATATACTCATGATTTTTAGATATCAAGGCAACGGAACAGGCCTGGGTAGAGGTTTCAATCGCTAACACGTTAGGGCGTATATCTTGTAACATTTAAATTTGGCCTTTGTACGAATATGAAATTTATTATACCACCTGAAAATACAGCTAAAACGGTGTAAATTTGTTTATAAAATTAAGGTTTTACCGATCGATTTTAAGAGAGTTTTTTAATAGCCAATTCGGCATCATATACCCACGGAAAATCCGGTAGGCTTTGGCGAATGGTATTGCCATAACCTTTTGAAGATAATCTTGGATCACAGAGCATAAGCACACCACTATCCCCAACATCTCTTATAAGTCGTCCTGCTCCTTGCTTCATGGCGATTACTGCTTCAGGTAACTGGAAGTGTGCAAAACCATTTAAACCTTTCTCTTTTAAGTAAGCCTCTCGAGCTTGCACAATGGGATCATCAGGCGGTGCAAATGGAATACGATCTATTATGACTAATTTTAAGTCATCTCCCTTTACATCCACTCCTTCCCAAAAACTACTGGTACCCAGAAGAATGGCATTATCAGACAATTTAAAACGCTGCAACAAAGTTAACTTTGGCAAGTCTCCTTGAACTAAAAGCTCTCCATCCCAGTGACTATTAAGTATCGCATTAGCTTCTTGCATGGCTTTATGGCTAGTAAATAACATAAAGGCACAGCCTTTACTGGCCTTTAATAACGGCCATGCGGCTCTTAAAAGCACTTTTATATACTCTGCATCCCTTGGTTGTGGTAAACCTATTGGGTGATAAACCATACCTTGAGATTGATAATCAAATGGACTTGGCCAATTGCAAGTTTTAGAATCATCCAAACCTAAACGTTTAGCAAAATAGCTAAAATTGTTATTCACACTCAAAGTCGCTGATGTAAATAACCAGGCACCGCCTATATCATCTCTTTGGCGTCTAAAAGGCCCTGCCACACTCAATGGCGTTAAATTAAACTTAAAGCGACCTTGAGAAGATTCTATCCAACGAATTTTATTTTCAGACTGACTGGTTAACCAATCTTTAAACTGCGCTAAAAAGTCCTGACAGCGTTTATGTACCGCAGCTAACTGCTTACCTCTCTCAACAACTTGTTTAAGTTCATCAGAAACCAAAGTAAGGTTATCCATTAAGCGTTTTATTGCTACTTGAAAGACTTTTTCGTTATTTATCTGCTCCCAGGTCCAACGTTGTTCCCACTTGCCTAAAGAGTCATTTACGAGTTTTATCTGTTCATCCATCAAACTAGCCAAATCGGTGATTTTTTTAGTTTCAGGTGCTTCTAGTTTTTGAGCTTGCTTAATATCCCTGACCAATTCATCTAACTGCCCTCTTGATATTGAAAAGCCAAGAAACTGGGCGGCAACATCTGGTAACTTATGAGCTTCATCGAAAATATAAATATCCGCATCCGGCAAAATTTCACCAAAGCCTTGCTCTCGCAACGCTAAATCAGCACAAAACAGATGGTGATTCACCACAAGCACTTGCGCTTCAGATGCAGCCTGTTTCACTTTTGGATAAAAACAACCTGACTCTGAATTGCATTCAGCCGATTGACAAAACTCCATTCGAGCACAGACTTTACGCCATATTTGATCTGTTTCAGGAACCGTATCTAGCTCAGCTCGGTCACCATATTTTGTTTTGTTATCAACCCATTGACGTATTTCAGAAAGTTTTTTCCAATCTTGCTTAGTATGCTGCTCAGCCGTTTCTGTAATTTCTAGACGTTGCGGACAAACGTAATTATCTCGGCCCTTTAAAAGACGAGCTCGACCACTGACATTACAAGCTTTAAATAAAATAGGCAGATCTTTTTGTACTAGCTGTTCTTGAAGCGTTTTTGTGGCCGTAGATACAATCACTTTTTTACCCGACAACAAAGCGGGAACTAAGTAGGCAAAAGTCTTTCCTGTACCGGTCCCAGCTTCTGCCAAAAGTGTTGTCTCAGCCTCAATTAACTCATGCACTTCTAAAGCCATATCAATCTGCGATTGACGGGCTGCATAGTCAGTGACAAGCTCAGATAGAGTTCCGCTCTCACCAAGCACGGAATCAATAGACAAACTTGTCTTTTGATTTTTTTTGTCTTCTGAAGCGCTCATATATAAAAATTGACCAGAGATAAACTAAGAATTGAATTGCAGTAAATTATACGGTGAAACAACACTATATACAGTACCAACAGCAGTATTTAACAAGAAAAAACACAAAATGTTCGATTTAAACGATTTTTTTGGCTTGTTTACTAGACAATAAACCTGAGAGTGGATATAATCCGCGACTTCAAATTTGAACTTAAGTCGGATTGGTTCTTAATATTCGGCAAAATAAAATGGATATATCTGATGAAAATTTTATCTTCTTTAAAATCAGCTAAGACACGTCATAAGGACTGTCAGGTTGTTAAGCGTCGTGGAAAAGTTTACGTAATTTGTAAAACAAACCCAAAATTTAAAGCGCGTCAGCGTTAAGAATTAGGTTTCCACAACGAAAAAGGCGCACTGATCATGCGCCTTTTTTTGTATCTAAATTTTACAATAAACTTAAAAAGTTATGTAAGACCTATATAAACTATCTACAATTCAACCAACCACTCTTTAAAATCATTTTCGACTTTCGTTATTGTCTCAACAATTAAATCGGTATCCACCTTACCAATAAAATAGTTCGCTCCCATATCCAAAACCTCACGACTGTTATTTTCACTTGTCATTGAAGTATGGACAATAATAGGAATCTTTTTAGTATTGATATTGGCTTGTAATTCTCGGATAACGGTATGTCCAGAAGCCACAGGCATTTCTAAATCAGTAAACACCATAGAAATATCATGAAGATTATCAAGGTTTCCAATATAGTTAAGTAATAAACGACCATTATCAAAACACTTATACTTTAAACCTAGCTGATCAAATACCATTCCCATGTATTTCTGAATGGACTTACTGTCTTCTGCAAATAAAATGGTTTTCTCTCTAACTGCATTAGTGAATTCATGTGCTTTCTTACCAACTTCTTTAGCAGACACAAAAATTTTCTCTGCCATTGTAGGCATGGCTTCAATAAGCAGCTTTTCAATATCAAGAATAAAACACAAAGTGTCGCTATTAGCCAGATATGTGTGATTCACAATTTGATTGGTATTCACGTTCACATTGTAATTACCAGCAGCATGAACATCCGACCAATTCTTTTCTTCTACCCCATGGATATATGAAACACGTAAACCGACAAAGTTATGACTAAAGTCAGAAACGATAATAATTGATTTTTCACGCTCCTCTTCTGTCATTTCAAAGCCCATCCACTTTGGTAAATTAATAACAGGCAAATAAACACCGCGCAGTTCAATCATACCCTCTATTAAACTATTTGAATCTGGCATATCAGAAACTTCATAAGCTCGGGCTTCCAATACCTCTCGAACTTTGAAAACATTCATTCCATAATAGGCAGGCTGCTGGCCGTCTTTAGGAAATTGCACCTGAAAAATCATCAAGCTCATTTGATTGTTTTTACTTAACTGTGCGGTCTTTTCAACCTGTTCTAAAGTTGTCGTATGTCTATACCTTATCTATGACGTGAAACTTTGCATCACGGCTACTCAAAATAAAGAAGTGATTTAAAAACTAACTCATTACGATTTAGCCATTAACCATTCAATTTCAAGCGAAGTTCTCTGTGGAAAGTAACATTCAAAATCAAGTTCATTAATAAAATCACCCTAACATTGAATAAATGAACAAACCAAGAGTTTATTTAAAACATAAATTCAATCAGACGTTTCAAACAAAGCTTTTACTGGTTTAAATGTTTTTCTATAACCATGAATCATGCCAAATTCTTTCAACGCTGCTAAATGTTTTACTGTTGGGTAACCTTTGTGTTGATTGAAGCCGTATTGAGGGTACTTTGTATGTAGTTCATGCATTTGTTGGTCACGGTACACCTTAGCCAATATTGAAGCCGCACTGATTTCCATAATTTTATCATCACCTTTGACAACCGACTGGCATGGGTAAGTCAATTTTGGGCAGCGATTGCCGTCAATATAAACTTGTTGAATTTCACAACCTGATTTAGCTAGGCCATTTACCGCCCTTTGCATAGCAAGCATCGTGGCATGTAGGATGTTTAATTCATCAATTTCTTCTGGTGAAGCGACGGCAATTTCAAAACTCACAGCTTCTTCTTTAATGAGTTTGGCAAGTTCATAACGCTTTGCTTCAGAAAGTTTTTTAGAGTCTCTTAAAGGTAGTTGACAATTCTCTGGCAAAATAACAGCTGCAGCAACAACATCTCCAATCAAAGGCCCCCTGCCTACTTCATCAACGCCAACAGTGCGACCCGTTAATGACTCATAATGAGTAATAGGCTCATCTTCTTCAAATAAACTTTGTTGATTTACAGGCATTTTAATTATTTAATCCACTCATCAATCGCATCGGCAGCACGTTCAGAAGCATTCTGTTTTAACTGCTCATATTGTTTGTTAAAAGCTTCAATCTGTTTATTTCTTAACGATTCGTCCGCAATAAGTTTACCTAAACTAACAGCAATATTATCAGGCGTTGCCGACTCTTGTATGAGCTCGGTTACTAAAGACTGGCCTGCTAGAATATTAGGCAATCCAATCCATTCGGTAGTTGCCAACCTTTTCATAATCCAATATGAAATAGGATGCACAACGATAGCTAATACCAATGGTTTTTTCATCAATGCACATTCAAGTGTTGCAGTACCTGATGTAACCAGAGCTTGATCACACGCCTCTAAAGCCAACCTAGATTGCCCATCTAAAAGAGTAACGGATAAATCTGACCCGAACTCAGAAACCGACTTTTCAATACGTTGTCTAGCTTTATCATGCACGCATGGAATCACAAATTTCATATGAGGATAAATTTCGGCAACCTTTGTAGCCGCTTGCATGTATATATCTGCCATACGGTCAATTTCGCTCATGCGAGAGCCAGGTAAAATTGCTGTGACTGAATCTACTGGCAAAAAACCTAATTCAGATTTACAGGCTGACGTGTTGGGTACTTCAGGAAATTGGTTCGCTAAAGGGTGACCAACAAATTTAACAGGAATACCATATCGATGGTAGTAGCTAGGCTCAAACGGAAACAGTACCAACATGCCGTCAACCGCATTTTTTACTTTAAAAAGGCGTTTTTCACGCCATGCCCAAACCGAAGGACCGACATAATGCACTGTTTTTATATGATTGGATTTCAAAACGGATTCGACTTTAAAGTTAAAATCAGGCGCATCAATACCAATAAAAACATCAGGTTTAAGTTTTAGTAACTTTTGGATTAATTTTTTACGAATTTTAAGAAGAGATGGGAGGTGCTTAAGAACCTCAAAGAAGCCCATAACAGAAAGTTCTTCCATAGGAAACCAACTGTCAAAGCCTTGTAATTGCATTTTAGGGCCGCCTATACCAACAAATTTTGCATTTGGATAGCGCTTTTTTAAACTTAATATTAGATCTGCACCTAAAGTGTCACCAGAGGCTTCACCAGCAACAAGCGCAAAAACCTTATATTCAGAATTTTGACTATTATCTAACAATGCCACGATCTGAATTATTTAAAAACATAGTTAAAGAGTCCAAAGTGCCCTTGTCATCATTGAGCAGCTCTAATTCGTGCAACGCTTCTTCCAACCTGTTTCCGGTTCTGTATAAAACCCGGTAGGCTTTTTTAACAACAGACAACTGTTCTTTATCAAAACCGCGTCGTTTAAGACCTTCAAGATTAATACCTCTCGGTGCAGCAAGATTACCAGATACAACAATAAAGTTTGGAACATCTTGATTAATGACACTACCCATACCACAAAAACTATGCTCACCAATACGACAAAACTGGTGAACCAAAGTATAGCCACCTAAAATCGCCCAATCATGAACAACTACATGGCCTGCTAAGGCAGCAGCATTTGCAAAAATACAATGATTACCAACGATACAATCATGAGCAATGTGCACACCTGCCATAATCCAATTATCATCTCCAATAACCGTTTTACCAATATCTTGAACAGTTCCACGGTTAATGGTCACATTTTCACGGAACGTATTGTTATTACCAATAATTACAGTGGTTGGCTCACCTGCATATTTTTTATCTTGAGGTGCTGCAATAGAAACAAATGAGAAAAAATGATTATTTTCACCAATCGTCACATCACCTTCAATAATGATATGCGACTCTAAGATTGTGCCGGAGCCAATCTTTACATTGCCTTGAATAACACAATATGGCCCGATTTTAACACCTGGTTCAATCGAAGCATTAGGATCAATAATCGCTGTAGAATGAATCAAGACTTATACCTTTCTTTCTGCACACATTAGATCAGCAGAAGCAATGATTTTACCATCCACTTTTGTTGTACACTCAAACTTCCAAATTCCACGTTTATTACCTAAAGCAACAACCTCAAAATCTAAACGATCTCCAGGAATAGCAGGCTGTCTAAAACGACAGTTATCAACAGCAGCAAGGTAATACATAGATGAACCATCCGGTTTCTCGGCTTGAGAACGGAAAGCCAAGATACCAGTACATTGAGCCATCGCTTCAATAATCATAACACCAGGCATAATTGGATTATTCGGGAAATGCCCCGTGAACTGAGGCTCATTGAACGTAACATTTTTAAATGCAGTTAGACGTTTTCCTGACTCAAAATCAGTCACTCTATCCACCAATAAAAATGGGTAACGATGAGGTAAATATTCGAATATTTCTTTAACTTCCATGGTTTTATAATCCAATAATAATATGTGTTTTATTCTGTAAGCAAGTCAACTTGCTTTTGTAATGCTTTAACCTGTTTAGCCAGCTTATCTAGCTGACGAATTCGTACGCTATTTTTTTGCCAGTCCGAAGCTTTTACAGCAGGAAAACCAGCATACGCTCCTGATTCATTTATATTATGAGTCACGCCTGATTTTGCTAAAAAATGTACGTTATCAGTTATTTCAATATGACCAGAAAAGCCAACCTGGCCTGCTACTGTGCAGTTCTTTCCTAAAGTTGTACTACCCGCAAAACCAGTTTGTCCTGCAATAGCTGAGCCAGAACCAATCTCTACGTTATGTGCTATATGGACAAGATTATCAATAATGCAATTATCTTCTATCACTGTATCTTGTATCGCCCCACGGTCAATAGTAGCGTTATTGCCAATAGAAACATTGTTACCAATCAATACTCGCCCTACTTGAGGTATTTTAACCCACTGTCCTTGATTATTTGCCCAACCAAAACCATCACCACCAATCACTGTTCCTGCCTCGATAAAGACGTTATCACCAACCACACAATCATGACAAATGGTAACGTTCGAGCCAATTCGACAACTAGTGCCAATAACAACACCGCTTTCTAAAACAGCACCAGCTGATATAACTGTGTTGTGACCTATCTTAACGTTAGATTGCACAACGGCATTTTCTTGAATAGTAACTGAGTCATCGACCGAAGCAGAAGCATCCACTTGTGCAGATTTATGAATACCTTTTACGGAAAGAAGCATTGGGTTCAAAAATTGAGCCACTAATGCATAGATATAATAAGGGTTATCGACAAGAATTTGACTACACGGAAAATCACCAGCTAAATTCTTTTGAAGAATGACAGCCTCAGCCTGCGTCGTATTTAAGTGAGTTAAGTACTTTTTATCTGTAAGAAATGAGATTTCACCAGGTTTGGCGATATCTAACCCAGAAACCTGAGTTATTTCGACTGAGTCATCGCCTATCAGTTCCAGTACCACCCCTTTAGATTTGAGGTGGCTTAAAATTTTTTTTAATTGCACAAAAATCTCCTGAATTATTTATTAAATTCAGAACGTTTTTTTTGACTGTTGGTTTTTAAATGCCTTAACACATCTTTGGTAATATCTATACGTTCATTTGTGTAGGCAATACCTTCATATAAAATTAGGTCAAATCCTTCTTTTTTACCAATTGCCTTAATAGCTTCATTAACCACATTTTGCAGTTTAGCTAGCTCTTCATTTCTTCTTAAATTTAGAAGCTCTTGAACATCATTTCGGCGACGTTGAATTTCACGCGTCAGCATAGAAATTTCACGCTCTTTACTGATTTTTTGTGCATCACTCATTGCTGTTTTATTTTTTTGATAAGCTGACTGTTGTTTCTCTAGCTTACCTGCAAGAGATTTAAGTTCAGCTTGCTGCGGTGAAAATTCTTTTTCTAAAGATGCCGTTGCAGACTTTGCCTGTGGAGCTTGCTCAAGTAACAAAGCAACATTCACAACACCAAGTTTAACACCTGACTCTGACAGGCTCGGTGTGGAGATAGCCAAAAAACACAGTGCGATTGTTGTTTGTAAAAGTTTATGCATTGATTCCATCCGTATTATCTTTTTTTAAATGAGTTCCAAGATTTTACCCTAAAAAAAATCCTGATGTATACAAAGAGGCTGATAAATTCATCTTATCGCCATTATT
>JAUUDE010000050.1 GCA_030826915.1 Thiomicrospira sp. | reverse complement strand
CTTCATCCACAGTTAGTTAAAACGATGGGTGTTAGTGGCACAGTCTTTATGTTCCAAATTCGTCAGGACGCATTGATGACCATGGCTGTACCGCAAGCATCTGCCATCTCAAAATTCCCAGAAATGCAGCGCGATTTGGCATTTGTGGTGGAAGAAAGTTTACCTGTACAGAATCTTATTGATGCCGTGGTTTCAGTCAATTCTGAAATTTTAAAATCGGTAGATATCTTTGATATTTATCGTGGTCAAGGGATTGAAGAGACTCAGAAGAGTATTGCCATTACCTTAAAAATTCAACATCAAGAACGCACGCTACAAGATGAAGAAGTAGAAACCTTAGTTGAAGAGATTCTAGCTGCATCAAAAAGTGCTGTTAATGCAGAACTACGTTAATTCATAACTTCAAATTAAGAATTTAGAAAAATTATTTAAAACAAGCTAAACGTAATAGGAAAATCATATGACGTTGACTAAAGCAGATATTGCACAAGACCTAGCAGACACTTTTGGATTTAATAAACGTGAATCAAAAGAGTTGGTAGAGCAGTTTTACGATGAAATCAGTGATGTACTGGTTTCTGGTGAGCAAATCAAGTTATCAGGTTTCGGTAATTTTGAACTTCGTGATAAAGCACCTCGTCCAGGTCGTAACCCAAGAACAGGTGAAGATGTTCCAATTTCTGCCAGAAGAGTGGTAACATTTAAGCCTGGACAGAAATTACGTGCTCAAATAGATAACCATGGCTAAGCCTAAGAAACAGAGTCAATTTGCAGAGCAGCTTGAGATAGAGCTGCCAGATAAAAAGTACTTTACCATCGGTGAAGTGGCTGATATCTGCCAATTGAAATCTCATGTCCTACGTTATTGGGAACAAGTTTTTCCACAACTTGAACCCAGCAAACGTCGTGGTCGTCGTTATTATCAAAAGAACGATGTTATTTTGGTATTAGAGATAAAAAGCCTGTTGCATGACCAGGGCTTTACTATTCCAGGTGCTAAAGCGCGTCTCTCCAAAGGCGATGTTGACCTTTCAGATAGCGCTTTGAATAGTGAACAAAAAACAGCCGTTGAACTTCTTAAACACATGAAATCAGAACTGATTGAATTTAGAAACTACATTAATTCACGTTTCTAGATTTTTATAAAACTATCCTTAAAACATGGTTATACAAATCTATTAGGCTTCATAACGAATAGGTGAAATTTGAACGTTTTAGACTTAAGTCTTTTAAGTTCAGAATGGGGATAGACACAAAAAAGTATTGCTCATCAGTAGCAATCATAATCTTAGATTATTCAAATATTTCGGGGTGTAGCGCAGTTTGGTAGCGCACTTGACTGGGGGTCAAGTGGTCGCAGGTTCAAATCCTGTCACTCCGACCACTTTCTTTATTTAATCACGACGTTTTTTCTGCTTTATTTCTAAAGCAATTATTTCTCTTAGTAAACTCGAGGCTAATACATCATCGTGTTGAACATTCGCTTGGATGAGTTTCTTCCAAGTTTTGCTTAACTTCTTATCTAGTTTAGAGTTTTTCATAACCAAACTCCTTTTTTTGTATGATTTGGTAATATAATATTACTATTTTTTATATAAATCAAATTTAATTATTTAAAAACAAGAAGATAGTGTCTTTTGTGGATAAAAATTTTAGTTTTTAGTTACTATTTCATTGACATAAATTAGAACAACAATTAACTAATATAAGGTTATGTTTAAAAGGAAATATGTGTGTGAAATGCCGATATAGCTTTGTTACAGAGAGTGAAGTGGCTTGTATTGTGAGGGATTTTTTCTTTGTATATATGTTTATTTATCGCTGTTGATGAATAAAAACAGAGTTAATCATTATTTAGCCGACTATGTAACGTTTGAGAGTTTGTGGGCTTTGTTGAAGATATGACCATTGTGAAAGCAGGCCTATGGCAAGTAAGAGTGTCGCACCAAGAAAAATGCTTAACAGCCATAATGAAATATTGATGGTTGGTTCTGTCTTAAGAAGATAAACACTCATCAATAAACTTGCGGTTTGTGCGAGCGTAGCGGCAAAAAAGCCAGCTAAACCACCGAGAAAAGCGAATTCAGTGAGGCCAATTTTAATAATCTCTCGGTTTTTTGCTCCCAGAGTTCTAAGTAATAACCAGCTTTGAATTCGCGATTGTTGACTCGCCAATGTGGCGGTAAACAAAACGCCTATGCTTGCTAACAGAGTGAAGCCATACAATAGGGTTACTGCCCAAGTTGCTTGGTTCATTATGTCTTGAATTTGGCGCATGATTTGACGTACATCAATCAGCATTACCCCAGGGGTGTTTTGTGCAAGCTGTTTAGTGAGTTTTGTGCTGATATCTATCTTCGATTCATTATTCTGATTTAAATGAAAGTTACTTAAATAAGATAATGGTAGAGTTCTGCCGCTAACGGGTTCAATAATAAAGAAAAAGTTAAGTTGAAAACTTTGCCACTTTACTTTGCGAATACTTGCCACTTGATAATTGAGGTCTTGACCAGCAATATTGAAATGGAGGTTGTCTCCTAATTTAATACCAAATAGTTCCGCAATGCCTTGTTCGACAGAAACGCGTGGTGCAGTTAGTTGATTAGGGTCTATTTGTTCAATAATTTCGTTATGCTTTGGAATCGACATCATTACGGCAATATTCGCTTCACGCTGCAATAAACGACGAGCACGGTCATTTTTTTGTTTATTTGCAAGAAGGGCTTGGTTATTAATTTGAACTAACCTACCTCTCACCATGGCAGCCGCAGTTTTATTAGGTATGTCAGACAAAATTTTATCCACACTCTCTTTTTGATCGGGCTGAATATTTATAACAAACGCATTGGGTGTGTTTGCAGGCAGAGAGGCTTGCCAATTTTGCAGTAAATCTTGGCGTACGAATGTCATTAACATTAAAACAAATAACACGAGACCCACTGAAACCAATTGAATCTGCACCAGGCCTGCTTCTTTGGTGAGGTTTGATAGAGCAATCTTAAACCAGCCTCGACTCTGTTTTTGTAACAGTAACATGAGTTTAATGAGAAATATGGAGGCAACAAAAAGCAACAGGCTGACACAGATAATACCAAGTAGAATCCAAAAAATAGAGTCTATATTCAGCATTAAGCTGATAAGAAGTAATAGTAGAAAGAAACTGACAAACCAATGTATGTGATGGGTTTGATTAGGTACAGACTTTAGAACCTGAATAGGCGCTGTTTTTATGGCTGATTGGAAAGCTTGCCAGGCAAAGGTCCATAGAACTAATATCCCACTAAAAAAACCGATAAACATTGCGGAAATCGGGCTTGCAATAACTAAGGGTGAAAAATAGTCATCTAAAAAGGGCATGATGATTAAAGTAATGAAATACCCAAACATAACGCCGATTAGACTGCTGAAGACAGCAATCCAGGTAAGCTGTAAAGCAAATAAGCGAACCATCTTGGCATTGCTTGCGCCAAAAGCTCGCATAAGTGCCATACTGTTTTTCCAACGACTGAGATAAAAACGGCTGGCAATAAGAATAGACATGCCAGCAACCAAAACAGCGGATAAAGCCGATAAATCCAAAAATAACCACGCTGTATCTAATGAGTTACCTAAGTCTTTTGACGGAGCTTGTGCAGAGAGAATTTGCCAATGTGGTACCGATTGTTTCTCAATGAGTTGTTTAAACTGTTTAAGTTGGTTTTGAGCCCCTGCAACACTTAATTGATAATTGATACGGCTTCCAGGGCCAATTAAACCAATTTTTTCGATTTGATCTAACGGCATCCATATTTGAGGGGCAAAATTAGAGGCTGGACTAATTAAATTCGAGCTTTGTACACTGCCTGCTAACCTGAACTTTTTATTACCGATGGTTAATTGGCTTTTCGCATCGAGTTGTAAAATGCTGAGTAACTTTGGTTCAATCCAAACGCTGTCATCGGTTAATTTTGAAAAAGGAATTAGACTGTCAGGTTTAATTTTCCCTCTTAACGAATAGGGTTTTGTAATACCTTTAAGCTGAACTAATTGAAAAAGTTGTTCACCGCTCTTGTCTTCATGCATAGCCATGGTGATAAGTGACAAACTCTGAGTAGTTTGTAGACCTAGTTCTTTAG